>CAIPII010000001.1 GCA_903865035.1 uncultured Burkholderiales bacterium
GTACGTTCTGTAAACCATGTGTCCGGTATGGACCCCTTTGCAATGGTGCGGCTGGCGGGGATCGAACCCACGACCCTTGGCTTCGGAGGCCAATACTCTATCCACTGAGCTACAGCCGCATTCGTTCTATCTCCGGATACGCTCAATTGTAGTGTGCCAAATCCAAAAGCACTCCAAATTCCCTTGGCTTTTTGCCCTTCTCTGCGCCTCTCTTGTATGAAAGACACTTGTATGAAAGCTATAATCTCATCTTTCATAAGTTAACCACCTTTGAGGCCAATATGAGTGAAGAGCATTCAGAAGATCACAACCCCATCAAAACCCCTACACAGTTCATGTACACGGTTTTGTTGTCGTTCGTATTGCCAATTTTTGTGATCATTGGCTTGGTGTACTACGTCTCCTCTGACAACAAAACAGCGGCTGGCTCTGACTTGAACGACTCAAGCGTTCAGTCTCGTATTGAAAAAGTTGGCTTTGCCGAAGTGCGCGATGCCAACCGAGTTCTCAAGACCGGTGAAGAAGTCTTCAAAGGACAATGCACCACTTGCCACAGCATTGGAGCAGCAGGTTCTCCAAAATTTGGCGATGCTGCCGCTTGGGGCCCTCGCATCCAAAAAGGCTATGCGGCACTGCTCAATTCAGCATTGCACGGCAAAGGCGCCATGGGAGCCCAAGGTGGTGGCGACTACGATGACTTGGAAGTTGGTCGTGCAGTGGTCTACATGGCCAACGCAGGTGGCGCCAAATTCACCGACCCAGTGCCCGCTGCAAAATAATCCCAGATCTCGTGGGGTTCAGCCCCGCAGATTCCTTCAAGGGCTCTAAGCCTTTGAAACCTCAAAGAACCACCTCGAATGTTGATCCATTCAGGTGGTTTTTTCTTGGGAGTTTGAAGCTGGACTTTGGATGAATCCAAAGCGCTCAGGCAAGTCTTTGGCCATCAATTCGATGGGAGACCAAATGCCCTGATCGATCACTTCACCCACCCCCCACATGTCCATGCTGTGGACCAAGCCAAAACCCAAATCCGTCTCCAAATAAACCAAACCGCTTTCATCCAAATAAGTGTTCAACACTTGTGCGGTTAATTGCGTGTGTGAGTGCACACTTATATTTTTTCCCTCCTCGATTTGAACTCGCCAAATGAAGGGTGTGCATTCAAGTTCAATGAAAACCCGTTGCGGTCCATTTTGAAAGAACCATCTACCTGAGTCGTCCTTGGCGTAGTTTCTCCCGATGAAATCGATCAACCCAGTGTGCTCAAGGACATCTCCTCGGCTCATCGGAAAGGGCCCCAAGGCTTGAGTGGCGTCATCGCGAAGGCACCAATTGCCCCTTCTATCCAGGCCCAACCAATTGAAACAATCGGGCACATTGGGCCACTTGGCCATCGCGCGTTTGACAATGTCGTCCATGTGTATCAGTGACCTTTGTGCTCAGTGAATTGGGGCCTGGGTTCTCCAATCAAAATGGAGCTAAGCATCTCACTTGAGCTTTTGTGGGTCCCCATCAACCCTCACCCAAATGCCTGCAAGTCAGCCTTTCAGTGCAAGACTGCCGGCAACTCTAAATCTTGTTGGACTTCGTCTGGGTTGCCTGGAGAGGCGTGGTGCAACACCATTCTCCAGCCCTGAGGCGTTCTTTGGTAGACGTTGGTGGCATACACATAGGCCATCTGTGGACCGTTGGGGAGCATGACCTCGAGTTGCTCGAGCACATTGTGCATGGCACTGGTCAAAGAGTCCACGCGCTTGACACTGAGCACGTTCACTCGCAATGCACCACCAGAGAAGATGTTTTCAAAGGAGTCCCGAATGGCGTGAATGCCAACGCGTCTCATGCCGCCTGGATGGATACAAACGACCTCATCCTCATCGGACCAGCAAGCCATCAGTTTGTCCAAATCTGCGTTTTGCAAAGCCTCGTAGAAAGCCGCTTCAATTTCTTGGGCTGTTCCTCCGAGAGACGCAACTTTGGCTTTGACTTTGGGCATGTCTGCAAACGGTGAAGGTTGGACTCTTGGAGTCAATCACCCTCTTAGGAGGCCTGAGAGGTGCTGCTTTAGAGCAAGGCGATGTTACTTTTTGTGGCGGAAACGTCTGACCGCAGCCAACTCTGCAATCATCACAGACAACTCGGCTTGAGCCTTGGCCATGTCGATCTCGTTCTTGGCTTGGCTGAGCGCTTCTTCGGCCAACTTTTTGGCTTCAAGCGCTTTCTCTTCATCCATGTCCTCACCACGCACTGCCGTGTCAGAGAGCACGGTCACAGCACCAGGTTGAACCTCAATGATGCCACCGGCCACGAAGATGAAGGTCTCTTGTCCGGCTTCATCTTGAATGCGAACACTGCCCGCCTTGATGCGCGTGATCAATGGGGTGTGGCGTGGGTAAATGCCCAGTTCACCGCTCTCACCAGGCAAGGCCACAAAACGTGCTTTTCCAGAAAAGAGGGACTCCTCAGCACTCACTACATCGACTTGGAGGGTATTCATTGAATGTCCTAGACTTTACGCTTCACTCATGTTGAGCACCACTGAAAGAGATCTCTTGTGCTTGCACCCATTGTTTGTGCAAAACTCGCTTGGGATCTCCTTCGCGTGGACGACTCAATTAAATTTTCTTGGCTTTCTCAATGGCCTCGTCAATGGTTCCCACCATGTAGAAAGCCTGCTCGGGCAAATGATCGCACTCACCAGCCACAATCATCTTGAAGCCGCGAATGGTCTCGGCCAATGACACGTACTTGCCAGCGGTGCCTGTGAACACCTCGGCCACGTGGAAAGGCTGTGAGAGGAAACGCTGAATCTTACGAGCACGAGCCACCACCAACTTGTCGTCGGGAGCCAACTCATCCATGCCCAAAATCGCAATGATGTCACGCAATTCTTTGTAACGCTGCAACGTACCTTGAACCGCACGAGCAGTTGCATAGTGGTCTTCGCCCACGACGTTGGGGTCCAACTGACGTGAGGTTGAATCCAAAGGATCAACCGCTGGGTAGATACCCAAAGCTGCGATGTCACGAGACAACACCACGGTGGAGTCAAGGTGAGCAAACGTGGTTGCAGGAGAAGGATCGGTCAAGTCATCGGCAGGCACGTAAACGGCCTGAATGGATGTGATAGAGCCCACTTTGGTGGACGTGATACGCTCTTGCAAGCGGCCCATCTCCTCGGCCAGTGTAGGCTGATAACCCACAGCAGAAGGCATACGACCCAAGAGAGCAGACACCTCAGTACCGGCCAATGTGTAGCGGTAAATGTTGTCCACAAAGAAAAGCACGTCACGGCCTTCGTCACGGAAGGACTCGGCAATGGTCAAACCAGTCAAGGCAACGCGCAAACGGTTGCCAGGAGGCTCATTCATCTGACCGTAAACCATGGCCACTTTGGATTCGCTCAGGTTCTCTGAGTTCACCACGCCAGACTCCATCATCTCGTGATAAAAGTCGTTACCTTCACGCGTTCTCTCACCCACACCCGCAAACACGGACAAACCAGAGTGAGCCTTGGCGATGTTGTTGATCAACTCCATCATGTTCACGGTCTGACCCACACCGGCACCACCGAAGAGACCGACTTTACCGCCTTTGGCAAAGGGACAAACCAAGTCAATCACCTTGATGCCGGTCTCTAAGAGTTCTTGTGAAGGGCTCAACTCATCATAAGCAGGCGCTTTTCTGTGAATGGAGGCCGTGTGAGCCTGGTCCACGGGACCACGCTCATCGATGGGAGAGCCCAACACGTCCATGATTCGACCCAGAGTGGCTTTGCCAACGGGCACGGTGATGGCTGCATTGGTGTTGGTCACCATCAAGCCGCGGCGCAATCCATCTGAACTGCCCAAGGCAATGGTTCTCACAATGCCGTCGCCGAGTTGCTGCTGCACCTCGAGCGTCAAATTGGTGCCTTCCAGTTTCAATGCATCATAAATGTGAGGCATTTGGTCACGTGGGAACTCGACGTCCACCACGGCACCGATACATTGAACAATTTTTCCTTGCTGCTGAGCCATTTTTTGCTCCATTAAATGAATGTACTGAAATTCGTTTGTTTAAAAATTTGGGGTCTTGCTTACACCGCTGCCGCACCCGCCACGATCTCTGAGAGCTCTTTGGTGATGGCCGCTTGACGGGTTTTGTTGTAGACGAGTTTTAACTCACCAATCACATTGCCCGCATTGTCGGTGGCGGACTTCATGGCCACCATGCGAGCAGATTGCTCAGAGGCCATGTTCTCTGCCACCGCTTGGTAAACCAAAGCTTCCACATAGCGCACAAGCAAATCATCGATCACCGCTTGTGGCTCAGGCTCATACAAGTAATCCCAACTGTGTGTGGGGCCACTCGCCAAAGTCTCTTGCGCCATCTTGTCCGCAGACAGGGGCAGCAACTGCTCGATCACCGCTTCTTGCTTCATGGTGTTGATGAAACGCGTGAAGCAAATGCTCACACTCGCCAACTCACCCTTGCTGTAGGCGTCAAGCATGACCTTTACAGGCCCGATCAAACGCTCCAAGTGAGGGGTGTCGCCAAGTTGCACAACTTGGGCCAACACTTTGGCGCCAACGCGGTTCAAAAATCCCAAACCCTTGTTGCCAATGGCCACCGTTTGCGCGGTTTCACCTTGAGCTTGAAGATCCTTCAAGCGAGCGGTGAGCAAACGCAAAATGTTGGTGTTCATGCCGCCACACAAGCCCTTGTCGGTCGTCACGACGATGAAGCCGTGCGCTTTGACATGGGGGTGTTTTTTCATGAAAGGATGAAAATACTCTGGATTGGCTTGTCCCAAATGGGTCGCAATGTCCCTGACTTTGTTGCTGTAGGGGCGAGCAGCGCGCATGCGCTCCTGCGCCTTGCGCATTTTGGAGGCGGCCACCATTTCCATGGCTTTCGTGATCTTTTTGGTGTTCTCCACCGATTTGATCTTGCCGCGAATTTCCTTGCCTGCTGCCATCAATGGCTCCCTTTAGGTGTGTCCAGATCAGCCAAACGTCTTCTTGAAAGCATCCAAGATCTGGGTCAATTCGGCCTCGGCCTCTTTGTCCATGGCCTTGTCGGCCTCGAGCTTGGCAAGCAGTGATGCGTGCTTGTCTTTCAAGTGGTGGTGCAGTTCAGACTCAAAGTGAAGCACTTGCTTGACCTCGATGTCGTCCAAATAGCCCTTGTTGACGGCAAACAATGTGGCACCCATCAAGCTGATGGACAAGGGGCTGTACTGAGCTTGTTTCAAGAGCTCGGTCACGCGTGCACCACGGTCCAATTGCTTGCGAGTGGCCTCATCCAAGTCTGACGCAAATTGAGCAAAAGCGGCCAATTCACGGTACTGGGCCAAGTCGGTACGGATACCGCCTGAGAGGTTCTTGACCAATTTGGTCTGAGCAGCACCACCCACGCGAGAAACTGAAATACCGGCATTGATCGCAGGACGAATACCAGCGTTAAAGAGGCTGGTCTCAAGGAAGATCTGACCATCGGTGATTGAAATCACGTTGGTTGGAACGAAAGCTGACACGTCACCCGCTTGGGTTTCAATGACTGGCAACGCAGTCAACGAACCCGTGCGACCCTTGACTTCACCTTTGGTGAACGCTTCAACGTAGTCGGCATTCACGCGAGCTGCACGCTCGAGCAAACGGCTGTGCAAATAGAACACGTCGCCAGGGAAGGCCTCACGGCCTGGGGGACGGCGCAACAGCAATGAAACCTGACGGTATGCAACCGCTTGCTTGGACAAATCGTCATACACAATCAACGCGTCTTGTCCACGGTCTCTGAAGTACTCACCCATTGTGCAACCTGAGTAAGCCGAGACGTACTGCATTGCAGCTGACTCAGAGGCACTCGCGGCCACCACAATGGTGTAGTCCATGGCACCGGCTTGCTCCAAAGAACGAACGACGTTCTTGATGGAGGAGGCCTTTTGACCAATCGCCACATAAATACAAGTCATGTTCTGACCCTTTTGATTGATGATGGCATCAATCGCAACGGCCGTTTTACCGGTTTGACGGTCTCCAATGATCAACTCACGCTGACCACGGCCAATGGGCACCATGGAGTCAATGGACTTCAATCCAGTTTGCATCGGCTGACTCACAGATTGACGTGCAATCACGCCAGGAGCCACTTTTTCGATCACGTCGGTCATCTTGGCGTTGATGGGGCCTTTGCCGTCAATGGGCTGACCCAATGCGTTGACCACGCGACCAATCAATTCGGGACCCACGGGAACCTCAAGAATGCGGCCCGTGCACTTGACCACATCGCCTTCGCTGATGTGCTCGTATTCACCCAAAATCACCGCACCCACGGAATCGCGCTCCAAATTGAGCGCCAAGCCGAATGTGTTGTTGGGAAACTCCAGCATCTCGCCTTGCATGGCGTCTGAGAGACCATGAATGCGACAGATACCGTCGGTAACGGAGACCACTGTGCCTTGATTGCGAATGTCTGCGTGAGCGGACATGCCCTCAATGCGGGATTTGATCAATTCAGAAATTTCTGCGGGATTGAGTTGCATGACTCTTTCCTTTTCCTTTAATTGGGGTCAATGCGCTGAGGTCTTTCGACTCAGTGCGTTAACGCGACTTTCATTTGTTCCAAGCGGGCTTTGACAGATGTATCGAGCACCTCATCACCCACCACGACACGAATCCCACCGATCAACTCAGGCTTGAGTTCAACGGTGAGGTTTAATTTGCGAGCAAATTTTTTCTCCAGCAAACCACTGAGACCACTCAGGGTTTGCGCATCCAAATCAAACGGACTTTGCACCACTGCATCTTGTTGTCCATTTTTCTCATTCACCAACACTTTGAATTGGTGGTGAATTTCAGGCAAAGCACTCAAACGATCTTGATCGATGATGATGCGCAAAAAATTGAGCGCCTCATCGGTCAATGTCGCCTTGATCAAGCTTTTGATCAACTCAAAAACCTCAGAGGCGACCACGCCAGGATTGCCAGCCCATTCGAGCAAGCGCTCGTCATGCGCAACCAACGCCATCTCTGCCAGCCACTGTTCGGCTTGGGGCAAATTGGCCTGGGTCATGTGTGACTTAAAGAGGGCCTCAGCGTAGGGACGTGCGATGGTTGCAATTTCAGCCATGACTACTCCGCTTAGAGCTCAGCTTTGAGTTGGTTCAACAACTCTTGGTGAACGCCCACATTGACCTCTTTGCGAAGGATTTGCTCAGCGCCTTTGACAGCCAAATGAGCGACCTCTTCACGCAAAGCTTGTTTGGCTTTGAGCACCTCTTGCTCTGCCTCGTGGCGAGCTTGAGCGATGATTTTTTGAGCTTCCTCGGCCGCACTCAACTTCGCGTCTTCAATGATCTGAAGTGCACGACGCTCTGCATCGGCCACGCGGTTGGCGTTTTCGTTGCGTGACTTGGCCAATTCGACCTCGACGTGGCGTGTGGCAGCGGAGAGCTCAAATTTCGCCTTCTCTGCAGCAGCCAAGCCTTCTGAGATTTTTTTAGCTCGTTCGTCCAAGGCGTGAACAATGGGTGGCCACACGAATTTCATCGTGAACCAAACCAAGATCGCAAATACGATCGCCTGCACGAACAGGGTTGCATTAATACTCACGGCAACACCTTTCTAGTAAGAGGGTTTGCGTCAATGTCTTATTTCAAGACGAATGGATTTGCAAATGCGAACATCATGGCAATACCCACGCCAATCAAGAAAGCCGCATCGATCAAACCAGCCAACAAGAACATTTTGGTTTGCAATTCATTCATGAGCTCAGGCTGGCGTGCAGCTGACTCCAAATACTTGCTTCCCATGATACCGATACCGATACATGCGCCGATGGCACCAAGGCCAATGATCAAACCAGCTGCCAGTGCTACAAAACCAAGAACGTGTTCCATGTGATGCTCCTATGGATGAAATAAAAAAAGTTAAAGAAACCTAAATCCAACGCTCAATCAATGAGCGTCATGCGCTTGACCCACATACACCAAGGTGAGCATCATGAAGATGAACGCCTGAAGCGTAATGATCAATATGTGAAAAATGGCCCAAATTGAACCCGCCACAATGTGTCCAAGTGGCAACAACACTCCTGGCAATGAAAAGGATGCTGCACTGCCCATCAAGGCAATCAACATGAAAACCAATTCGCCAGCGTACATGTTGCCAAACAACCGCATACCGTGAGAAACCGTTTTGGCTGCAAACTCAATCATTTGCATCACAAAATTGATGGGCCAAAGCACAGGGTGCGAGCCAAAAGGAGCGGTGAAGAGCTCGTGCAACCAGCCGCCAAAGCCCTTGATCTTGATGTTGTAGAAGATACAAACCAAAAACACAGAAGTTGACAAACCCAAAGTGGTTGACAAGTCTGCAGTGGGCACAATTCTCAAAAAGGCGTGGTGCGCATCCATGCCGTTTGCTTCGTAGTAGCTCTCCCAGAGCACGGGCAACAAATCCACGGGCAACAAGTCCATGGCGTTCATCATGAAAATCCACACAAAAACGGTGAGCGCCAAAGGAGAGACCAGCTTTCTGCTTTGCGCGTTGTGAATGATGCCCTTGGCTTGACCCTCAACCATTTCGATCAAAAGCTCAACAGCAGCTTGGAACCTCCCAGGCACACCAGGTGTCACGTGGCGAGCAGCTCTTCGCATGAAGAAGCACCCAAGCACACCCAAGAGCAACGCCCAAAAAATCGAATCCAAGTTGTACACGGAAAAGTCGATGATCCCGTGCATGGGCTGGTTTTGCAAATGGGTCAGGTGGTGACCAATGTAGTCACCAGCTGTCATTGCTTCTTGAGTTGAATTTTCAGCAGACATTTGTAAAAAATCTTTTTCCAACAAACCAATTAATGGACACTTTAGGCTTTCAGCGCCCCAAGCGTCACTCTAGACACCTGGCCGCTCCTAAAAGCCAACCCTATTTCAACCAAAACCAAGCCAGCCAATACGACTTCAAGGTCACAATCAGGCCCAAAATCATCCAAGCCCAACTCAAATCTTCTACCACCTTGGGAGCCAGTGCCAGCATTGCAATCGTGAGCAACACTTTCACAAACTCCCAGAGAAAAAACCCACCGACCGACCACTGCACATTGGACAGCGCTCTGACTCGTCGCAAGCCTCTTACAAAAACCAACCCCGGAAAGACCACACAAAAAACGCCATAAGCGCAAGAGAGTGCGTTTTGCATTGGCTGGCCTAGGCCCCAAACCAAAACACACAAGGCCAAGCCGACGCCACCTTGAATGAACACCACCCTCCACATGGAGAGCTCGGGGTGTTTGGCCCTGAAGTCTAACACTTGCTCTCGGGTCCAAGGCGCGACGGGCAGTTCATCCGAACCGTCCCATGTCTCTGTTTTTTGTTGCTTTTCTCTCACCAGTGAATCAGGGCCCATTTTTGGTCATTTTCAACGATCAAAACCGACCCCAAAAAGGCCTGCTTCCCTTGGTCGCTGGCCGAATTGGAGCCCAGTTTTTGGGCCCATGAAATTTGTAAAGTTCACCATTGTAAGGGAAAACCCAAGACTTGAATCCGCTGTTGTAAATTTTTCTTGTGTCCCCCAAGCGATAATCACGCCATCACCCTTGTATTTCGGGGTTGTGACCTTCAAATACCCTTACACAATGACAGCCAAAACACCAGAAACACCCTCAACCCCTGCAACCCGCTTGGATGAGGGCAACGCTCGCACCTCTCTCATTGAATATCCGAGCGTTTTTCCCATCAAGGTGATGGGCCCCAAAGCCGATCACTTTGTGCACACATTGAGCCAGATCGCCAAATCTCACGATCCTTTCTTTGACGCCTCCACCATCGAGATGCGTGAGAGCAGTGGCGGCAAATATCTGGGAGTCACCCTCATGATCAACGCCACCTCCCGCGAGCAACTGGACCAAATTTACCTCGCATTGACCAGCCACCCCATGGTCAAAGTGGTGCTTTGAGGCACATCCGACGTGTCTCATCCCGCCATGATCGTTAAGCATTTAGGCCTCACCGAGTATTCACAAACTTATGAAGCGATGCAGCAATTCACTCGAGAGCGCTCGAACACTGATCCTGACGAGCTTTGGCTTTGTGAGCACCCAAGCGTCTACACCCTGGGCTTGTCTGAGCAGTCCACTTTGACGCCATTGAGAGCAGACATTCCATGCGTCAAAACCAATCGTGGGGGGCAAATCACCTACCACGGGCCTGGACAGATTGTGGCCTACCCCTTGGTGAACCTCTCGAGATTGAATTTTTTCGTGCGCGAATACGTCTTCAGACTTGAAGAGGCCATCATCAAGACGCTGAACCACTTTGACGTGACCGCCCACCGGGTCGCCAGCGCACCCGGTGTCTACGTCAACACCCAAGACCCCCATGGCCATGGCGTCTTGCGAGCTCAAAACTCAGGCCCCAAGGGCAGCGCCTCAGAGCCCAACTTCATGGGCTTGTCAAAAATTGCTGCTTTGGGCGTGAAGGTGAGCCGGCATTTCACCTACCACGGCTTGGCTTTGAACGTGGCCATGGACCTCTCGCCCTTTTCCTCCATCCATCCCTGTGGATACGAGGGTTTAAACACCACCGATTTGCGCTCCTTGGGGCTCGTGTTAAATTGCGCAGATGTGCAACCCGTTTTGGCTGAAAAAATGCAAACCTATCTTTCTCCTTGAAGGCCAAGCGTTCACCTTTTTGCACATTGATGCAGACCCCTCTTTGAATACCCTTTGGCTTTAAGCAGCTCAACACCATGTCTAAACCAACCTCCGTGACCGATTCAAGCCCACAAAGCTACGACCCCAGTGCCAAACAAAAGGCCAAGGACAAACTCTCCAAGATCCCCATCAAGGTCCAGCCCCAAGAGGCCCTTAAAAAACCCGACTGGATCCGAGTCAAAGCGGCCTCAGCCAACACGCGCTTTTACGAAATCAAGGACATCTTGCGCAAAAACAATCTCGTCACGGTTTGCGAAGAAGCGTCATGCCCCAACATTGGAGAGTGCTTTGGCGCTGGCACCGCAACCTTCATGATCATGGGGGACAAATGCACCAGAAGGTGCCCGTTTTGCGACGTTGGACACGGCAGACCTGACCCCTTGGATCCCAATGAGCCACAAAACCTTGGGCAAACGGTGGCGCAGCTGAAGTTGAAATACGTGGTGATCACAAGCGTTGACAGAGACGATTTGAGGGACGGTGGAAGCGGTCATTTTGTGAGCTGCATTGAGAGCGTGCGAGCACTCTCTCCTCAAACTCAAATTGAAATTTTGGTGCCCGACTTTCGCGGACGCGACGAC
>CAIPII010000002.1 GCA_903865035.1 uncultured Burkholderiales bacterium
AGGAACAAGAACTTGATGCTTCGGTTGTCCTTGGCAAAAGGCAGTGAAACTTCAAGTGCTTTTTTTGCAGCGCGCCTGCCTGCTGAGTCCCCATCAAAACCAAACACACTGGTGTCGGTGAAGCGAAAGAGTTTTTGAACATGATCGTTGGTGCAAGCGGTGCCCAAGGTGGCCACCGCTTGGGAGAATCCCAATTGGGCCAAAGCCACCACATCCATGTAGCCCTCAGTCACAACGGCAAATCCACTCTCTTTGATGGACGCTCTGGCCTCAAAGAGACCGTACAACTCTCGTCCCTTGGAGAACACGGCCGTCTCAGGAGAATTCAAGTATTTTGGCGTTCCATCCCCCATCACCCTGCCGCCAAAACCAATGCATTCGCCCTTGATGTTTCGAATCGGAAACATGATTCGATCGCGAAATCGGTCATAGCGTTTTTCCTGGCCCTGGGTTTCCTTGTTCTCAATGACCAGACCGGCCTCCACCAACGTGGCATCTTGGTATTGTGGGAAAACTTGTGCCAGGCCTTGCCATTCGTTGGGGGAATAACCCAGTCCAAATTTCTTGGCAATCTCTCCAGATAGCCCCCTTTTTTTGAGGTAATCGATGGCATGGGGCGCTGATTTGAGTTGTTTTTTGTAAAAACCCACGGCACTCTCGAGCGCTCCCACCAAGGAGACTTGTTTTTCGTGGTGTTCGAAAGCAGCTTTTTTGTCTTCAGCAGAAAATTCCGTCTCAGGCACCACCATGCCGTAACTTTGTGCCAGATCTTTGATGGACTCCACAAAGTGCAAACCACTGTAGTCCATCATGAACCCAATGGCGTTTCCGTTCTTGCCGCAACCAAAGCAGTGGTAGAACTGTTTGGTTGGACTCACGGTGAAGGAGGGTGACTTTTCTGTGTGAAAGGGGCATAGGCCTGAGAAGTTGGCGCCGGCTTTCTTCAATTGAACATGGCGCCCCACCACATCCACGATGTCAACACGGGAGAGCAAATCTTGAATGAAGGATTGTGGAATGGACATGGTGCAACAAAAGCAGGGTAGTTCATTTTAGACCTTGCAGGGCAGAGAAAAAATACATCTTTTGCCTTGTATTGACCCCATGACTTCAATCGCGCAGTGATGTGGGGGGCTCAAAGCCAGCAGTGTCATGGGACAATGGTGCTTTCATCATTTCCCGCAAAGTCCTTGGACTTTTCGCTTAACCCCATGTTCTTGATTGATTCATTCTTTTTCATCAATGCCACGCAAAAGTTGCAGCGCTCAGTTCGCACCTCATGTGTGTTGTTCATGGCCGCTTTGCTGGTGTCTTGTGCCGCGCCCAAGTCTTCTCTGGGCACGCTTGGCGAAAAGCCAAATGAGGCCAATACATCACAAACGCCAAATGCCGAGGCTTTGAACAAACGACCCTTGAAGTTGGGATTGGCGCTTGGGGGCGGAGCCGCCAAAGGATTTGCACATGTGGGTGTGATTGAGGTCTTGGAGGAAGCGGGAATCAGGCCCCAATTGGTGGTGGGGACCTCGGCTGGGAGTGTGGTGGGGGCCTTTTACGCGAGCGGAAAATCAGCGGAGCAACTCCAGCACTTGTCCGAGACCATGGATGAGAAAACATTGGCCGATTGGAACATGCCGCTCATCGGGCGAGGCGTCATGCGAGGGGATGCGTTGGCCAAATATGTGGGCCAGCAGTTGAGTGTTCAAAAAATCGAAGACATGAAAATTCCACTGGGTATTGTTGCAACTGACTTGCACACCGGACAAGCCATTTTGTTTCAAAGGGGTGACGTCTCTACTGCAGTGCGCGCCTCAAGCGCTGTGCCTGCTGTCTTTCAACCCGTCACCATCGCAGACAAGGACTATGTGGATGGCGGCTTGGTGTCTCCTGTGCCGGTGAGATTTGCGCGTCAAATGGGCGCCGACATCGTGATCGCTGTGGACATCTCAACGCCTCCAGAGAGCAACAAGTCAGATGGCATGCTGCAAATCTTGCTGCAAACCTTCAACATCATGGGAAAAACCATCACTGACTTTGAGCTCAAAGGCGCCGATGTGGTGGTCAAGCCAGTTCTCTCGGGTGTGGGTTCAACATCGTTTAGCGAACGAAAGCGCTCCATCGAGGCCGGGCGCGCTGCCATGTTGGCTCAGTTGCCCCAGCTCAAAGCGTTGCTCCAAGCCAAACAGCCCTGATTGTTTCTTGAGCTCATAAAACAAAAGACTTGAGGAATCACTCCCTCAAGTCTTTTTTCACAGGACACCTAAAGATGTCTTGTTCTTGGGAAACCCGCAGATCAAGCAGCGCGCTTTTTGGTCGTTGCTTTGGGTGTCACTGTAGTGGCAGTGTTGGCCACGGCTTGCAGATTGGCTTCTGCAGTTTCTGCGACTTGTTTGACCGCTTTTTGCACTGTTTCAGCAGCATTTTGTGATGCAGTCAAAGCGCTTTTGAACATGGCCACGACAGCCTCAGAGCCTTGGGGTGCATTTTTAGAGGCAGTGTCGACCAAATTCATGAACTGTGACTGTGCATCATGGAATTGTGACTCAACTGTTTTGGCAATGTCAGTGCTTGTGCTCGTAGCGATGTCATACAAGTGACGTGAATAAGAAGCAGTTTTTTCTGCCAAGGGTTGGTACACAGCGGTTTGAAGGCTGATGGCTTCAGCGGGATCCTTCACGGCCAAGAGGCTGTGAGCTTGGTTCAAGCTGTCATCCAAAGCTGATTTGGCTGCGGCCAAGTTGAGCTCAACCATTTTCTCGACGCCAGCAAATGCTTTCTCAGACATGCCAAAGAAAACATCCAGGTTATTTTTGTGAGTTGCAGTCATTTGTTCGATCGTTAGCATAATATTCTCCAGAGGTATAAAAAGGGTTGACAGGAAGTGCATGCACTCTCGAAAGAATTTGTGCGTTGCAACATGTATACAAGTATAGGGATCTGATGAGCAATTACAAGGCTTCAAGGGTTGGGAAGAGGCACATTAGAGAGAGCCCTCTAAAAAATGTCTTTTTCATGGAGACATCGCCCTTTCTTGAATGTTTGTTGAGCTTTTTCCTCAAAAGGGGTCGTGTTTGAAGGTGTTTTTCGCAGGAACTCAATTGCAGCCTTTGCCGCCTGGTCATCGATTTCCCATGGGCAAGTACGAAAAACTGAAGGATGCCTTGCTCAAAGAATTGCCTCAATTGGAGCTGATTCAAAGTCAGCCCGCCACCTTGGGGGAGTTGGCCTTGGTTCATACTCCGCTTTATGTGGAGCAAGTCATCACTGGGACCTTGGCCCCTGAGGTTCAAAGGGAAATAGGATTTCCTTGGTCTGAGGGGATGGTGGAGCGAGCTCGCGCATCTGTAGGCGCCACCATCATGGCGGCCAAAGAGGCCATGCAAAACGGGGTCAGTGCCAACATGGCTGGTGGGACCCACCATGCCTACTCAGATCGGGGGGGTGGCTTTTGCGTCTTCAACGACGTGGCTGTGGCTGCTCGTTTGATTCAGGCTCAAAACGATCGATTGTTGAAAAAACGCACCAAGGTCTTGGTGATCGATTTGGATGTGCACCAAGGCAATGGAAGCGCTCAGATTTTTGCCAACGACAGCTCAGTCTTTACTTTTTCAATGCACGGGGCCAAAAACTTCCCCTTTCGCAAAGAACAAAGTGACATGGACGTTGAGCTGCCTGACGGATGCGAAGACCAAGCTTACTTGCAGGCACTCGAGGAAGCCCTCTTCAGGCTCTCAAGTCAATTCAAGCCGGACTTTATTTTCTACTTGGCTGGGGCAGACCCACATATTGGTGACCGATTGGGCCGCTTATCGGTGAGCACAGAGGGACTCAAGGCGAGAGATGAGCGGGTTTTCTCATGGGCGCATGAGATGCGTTCACCCTTGGCTTTCGTGATGGCTGGGGGCTACGGCACCCAAATGGAGGACACCTTACAAGTGCAAATCAACACCTTTCACGCGGGGCAGGCGGCATACCAAGCTTGGGGAAATTGGCGCTGAAAGAGTCACTTTCACTGCATGGGTTGGAGCTAAAATGGGGTTTTAGCTACCTGTTGAGAGTCACCTTGCTTTTTGACCCCTGTTTGAACTCAGTGTGCATGGTTGCTCCTGCCCAGGCGCAAGAGGTGAGGGCATGAGCTCATTGGATCCGAGTTTTTTCGACCGCATCTTGCACTCAAGATCTTCTTGCAGAGCTTATTTGGATCGAGAAATTGAGCGTGAAACCCTTCAAGGCATCTTGTCTGTGGCTTCCCGTGCGCCCTCGGGGAGCAACATCCAGCCTTGGCGCGTCTATGTCCTACAGGGTCAAAGTTTGAAGGACTTGTCTCAAAAAGTCATCCAAGCTCACGATGCCTTGGCTCGCGACCCCTCTTTGAGCATCAACTTTCCAAAGCCCTATGAGTATTACCCAACCCAGTGGAAGTCTCCATATATCGAGAGGAGACGAGAAAACGGTTGGGGCTTGTATAAACTGCTTGGAATTGAGCGCGATCAAAAAGACAAAATGCACCTGCAGCATCAAAAAAACTTTGCTTTTTTTGGCGCTCCAGTGGGTTTGATCTTCACCATAGACAAGACGCTTGAAAAAGGCTCTTGGATCGATTACGGCATGTTCTTGCAAAACATCATGCTCGCTGCCCATGCCCGAGGATTGGCAACCTGCCCTCAAGCGGCTTGGGTCAATTTTTCAACCCTCGTGATGCCTCACATTGGGGCATCGGGCGATGAATCCTTGGTTTGTGGCATGTCATTGGGTTGGCCCAATGAGCAAGAGCTTGTGAACACCTTTAAAACGCCCAGGGTGGCTGTGGATGAATTCACCACTTGGTTGTCATGAATTTCAATCTTTTGCAAACCGCTCAAGCGCTAGGAGCCGTGTAGATGATCATCACCAGTTTGCTTGACACAGATTTGTACAAGTTCACCATGATGCAAGCCGTTTTGCATCAATTTCCGGGCTCTCAAGTCGAGTATCGCTTCAAGTGTCGCAACGAAGGGGTGAAGCTTGGCAATTTGGCACAAGAAATCAGGCATGAAATCAAATCTTTGTGCACCCTGAGTTTCAAAGAAGCGGAACTCTCTTGGCTCAGAGGTTTGAGGTTCATCAAAAGCGATTTTGTGGATTTCTTGGCTTTGTTCAAGCTCAATGAAAAGTACATCACCGTCTCCACCACTGACAGCGGAGACTTGGACATTGTCATCAAAGGTCCTTGGCTGCACACCATATTGTTTGAAATTCCAGTGCTCGCCATTGTGAACGAAGTGGCCTTCAAGCGGCTCTACCCCATGGGGGACTTGCTCGAGGGCAGACGACGTTTGAGTGAAAAAATCAATCAACTCAAAAGCGCCAATCTTGGAGACCTCAAAATTGCCGACTACGGCACGCGCAGGCGCTTCTCCAAAGCCTGGCAAGAGGAGGTCTTGAGGGTTCTTCAAACGCAGTTGGGAGTCGGTCAAAAAGGCCAATTGGCTGGCACGAGCAACGTCTTTTTTGCCATGACGCTTGGCTTGACCCCTTTGGGCACCATGGCGCATGAGTATTTACAAGCCTGTCAAGCACTGGGGCCAAGATTGAGGGACTCGCAGGTCTTTGGCTTTGAGTCATGGGCGCGCGAGTACAGGGGAGACTTGGGGATCGCCTTGTCTGATGTTTACGGCATTGAGCCCTTTTTGAGAGACTTTGACTTGTATTTTTGCAAGCTCTTTGATGGCGCTCGCCACGACAGTGGAGATCCGTTTGCTTGGGGTGAGCGAATGATTGCGCATTACAAGGCCCATCGCGTAGACCCCAAAACAAAAATTTTGATTTTCAGTGATGGCTTGACCGTCCCCAAAACCATTGAGCTCTACCAACAATTCAGAGGGCGTTGTCAACTCGCCTTTGGCATTGGCACCAATTTGACCAATGACTTGGGTTACGAGCCCTTGCAAATCGTGATCAAAATGGTCAATTGCAATGGTCAACCCGTGGCCAAGCTCTCCGACACGCCATCCAAGAACATGTGTACCGATGAGAAATACTTGGCTTATTTGAGGCAAGTCTTTGACATTGCTCCCCCCAACGGGGAAGATAAGAGTGCTGCATCCTCATCGGCAAGCGCTTTGCCACCCAAATGAACATGGCCCAACCCCTCGCTTTGAAGTATTTCGCATGAACATGACTTGGTTGGCCGCACTGATTTTTGTGCTGATTTATTTGGCCATCTCTTTGGAGGAGTGGACTCGGATCAGTCGAATTTCATTGTCTTTGTTTGGTGCAGGGTTGTTGTGGACCTTGTACGCGGTTTTCATGACGGATGCGAGTGTGCTGCAAGCGGACATGGCGTCCTCGACCTTGAAGGTCGCTGAGATCGTTCTCTTTCTCATGACGGTGATGGCCTTGGTGGAATGGATAGATGGTTACCAAGGCTTTGATGGCTTGAAGCGCCTCATGGTATGCAACAACGTGGTTTACCAACTTTGCCGAGTCACGGGCGCGACCTTTGTGTTGAGTTCAGTCATTGACAACATGACGGCCACACTGCTCATGCTGACCTTGGTCAAAAATCAATTCAAAGATCGCCAGTTGCATTTGTACTTTGTGGGCATGATCATATTGGCCTCCAACGCCGGTGGAGCTTGGTCTCCCATTGGTGATGTCACCTCCAGTATTTTGTGGATTGGTGGCAAAGTCACGGCCCTGGGGTTGGTGAAGGCGGGCTTTGTGCCCGCACTCATCAGTTGCGCAGTTCCGCTTTTGATCATGTCTGCGATGTTGTGGCGCAAAGCCATGGGTGAACAATTGCAGCAAGAGCAAAGGGCCAAGAAAAGAATGGCTGCACGAATGCTCCTCAAAGCTGACCCTCATCTGGAGTGGTTGCATTGGGGTGTTTTGATCCTTGGACTCTTTGCCATGGTCTTTATTCCTTGGGGTGCGAGCTTGACTGGCTTACCCCCTTTCATGATTGGCTTGTTGTTGCTGGGCACCATGGGTGTCGTGGTGGATCCGTTGTTGAATCTCTTTAGCCACTACACCATTGACCCGATACCGGGCAAACTCAACTCCGGAGGTCTGAGCAAAGACCTTCAAAAGAACTTGGCCTTGAAACAAGCCACACGTGCAAGTCTCTTGGCCGAGTCTTTGGCCAGGTTGAGGGCCGACCAAAAATCAGATCTTCAATCGCATGAAGCGACTGAGCAAGTTGTGGCGAATGAGGGTCATGGCTTTGAAGACGAAGACGATGAAGAAGATGAGGATGCGGGGATTTTTTCAATCCTGGAGGCCTTGAGAGAGATTGATTTTTCCTCCATTTTGTTCATAGCTGGGCTTTTGTTTTGCATGGAAATGCTCGCCCACACCAGCAGCCTATCGAGCCTACTGCAGTGGCTCATGGATCACTTGGGTTCAGAGTTTGATGTGGTGCTGGTCTTGGGGCTCATGAGCTCACTCATTGACAACATTCCTTTGGTCAGTGGAGCCATGAGCATGTTGGGCAAACAAGCCTTGGCTCAGAACGATTTGATTTGGGTCTTTTTGGCCTACTGTGCGGGCACTGGTGGCTCCATCTTCTTGGTGGGTTCCTCCTCAGGCGTGGTTGCCATGGGGCAAGAGGGAATTCGCTTCAGTTGGTATGCGCGTCACATCACTTGGATTGCAATCGTGGGCTACGGCTCAGGGGCACTGTGTTTCTATGTGCAAAGGGTGTTGCTTGCATGAAATACCGCTTGCCTTGCCATGGGTCTTTGAGCTTTAAAGCATCTTTTTTTCATTTCTCTCAACCCCTTTCATCTGATGAATTTACCTAAACTGCAGGTTGCAAAACCGATTTTTCCAGAAGTCTTGGAGCGATTGAAATCTCACTTCGAAGTGATTGACAACCAATCCAATGTGCCTTGGACCTTTGAGACTTGGACCCACGCTTTGTCCGATTGTGATGCAGCGCTTACCACCAGTGCTGATGTCATCAATGAGGCAGTGCTCACGCATTGCAAGCAACTCAAAATGTGTGCAAACATGATCGTGGGGTTCAACAACTTTGATCTCAAAGCGATGACGGCCAGGGGCATTTTGGCAACCAATACTCCAGATGTGCTCACCCAGACCACAGCAGATTTTGGGCTGGCTTTGATACTGGCAACAGCCAGGCGAATGAGCGAGGGCGAGAGATTTCTAAGGGCTGGCAAATGGGCCGAGTGGCGCTACGATCTTTTGAGTGGCATGGATGTGCACGGCTCCACCTTGGGCATCGTGGGCATGGGGCGCATTGGCCAAGCCATCGCAAAGCGTGCCTTTCATGGTTTTGGCATGTCCATCATTTATCACAACCGCACTCGACTCAGTGCTGAAGTTGAGCAAGGTTTAGGCGCGAGTTGGGCTCCTTTGCACGATTTGCTGCAGAGATCGGATCATGTGATTTTGGTGCTTCCCTATTCCCCTGAGTCCCACCACTTCATTGGTGCCAAAGAGTTCTCGCTCATGAAAAAAGGCGCACACTTCATCAACTTGGCCCGAGGGGGATTGGTCGATGAGGATGCGCTTGCAGATGCGCTCATCTCTGGTCATTTGGGTGGCGCAGGGTTGGATGTTTACGAAGGCGAGCCCCGGGTCAACCCAAGGCTCTTGGAGTTGGAGCGAGTGGTCTTGACGCCTCACATCGCCAGTTCAAGTTTGGCCACGCGTTTGGCCATGTGTCAACTCGCAGCAGACAATCTCATCGGTTTTTTTGAGCACGCTCAAGTCAAAACTCCCCTCAATCCTGAAGTGCTCAAACGCTAGAAAGCGAAATCTTAGACATGGACTTCACATCACTCTTGATCCCGTTTTGTTTGATTTTGTTGTTGGTCTTGATGCTCTCCAAGCGCTCTCAGTCCAAACAGCCCGATGAGCTTTTGATCGAGATCAAAAACTTACAAGAGAAAATCGAACGCTTGGAGCGGGATGTTCGCTACGAAATTCACGAAAATCTTAAAACCTCACGGCAAGAGTTGACGCTGAACTTGGGACAATTTCAGACCCAGCAAATGGAGCAAATGAGTGCCCTTCAAAAGGGATTGAGCGACTCATTGAGCACGCAAATTTTGGCCATGAGCGAGAGCAACTCACTTCGTTTGTCTGAGGTGAGGGGAACGCTGGATCAGCAACTGCAACACTTGCAGAGTTCAAATGCGGCGAAACTCGAAGAGATGCGTCAAGTGGTGGATGAAAAGCTCCAAACGACGCTGGAGACCCGCTTGTCGCAGAGTTTCAAACAAGTGGCCGACCGATTGGAGCAAGTGCACCAAGGTCTTGGGCTCATGCAAAATTTGGCACAAGGTGTAGGTGACTTGCAGCGAGTGCTCACCAACGTCAAGAGCAGAGGTATTTTTGGTGAAACTCAACTCGAAGCCTTGCTCGAGCAAGTGCTCACCGTGGAGCAATACTCAAAGCAAGTTGAGACCCGCCCCAGGAGCAATCAAAGGGTTGACTTTGCCATTAAATTTCCAGGCCGTGGTGAAGCTCATGAAACGGTGTGGCTACCCATTGATGCAAAGTTTCCAAGGGATGATTACGAGCGGCTCCTTGACGCCAGAGACCAAGCCAATGCGCCTGCTGCAGAGGCTGCGGCCAAGGCGCTTGAGGTGCGGATCAAAGCCGAGGCCAAGAGCATTGCGGAGAATTACTTGGCGCCTCCTCACACCACCGACTTTGCCATCTTGTTCTTGCCCGTTGAAGGTCTTTATGCTGAGGTTCTGAGGCGCCCCGGCCTCATGGACACCTTGCAACGTGATCACCGGGTGACTTTGGCTGGGCCCACGACTTTATTGGCCATGCTCAACAGCTTGCAAATGGGCTTTAGAACCTTGGCGCTTCAAGAGCAAGCCTCTGAGGTGTGGCGCGTTTTGGGTGCAGTCAAAACCGAGTTTGAGCGTTATGGTGAATGGGTGGGCAAGGTGCGAGAGCAGGTGCAAAAAGCAGCTGACACTTTGGATCGGGCCGACACCAGGGGCCGACAAATGAGGCGTGCTCTCAAAGGGGTTGAGAGTTTGCCAGAGGGCGAAGCATTGGCCATTTTGCCCATTTTGGAGTCTCGTTCAGAGTTGGATGAGGGTGCTGAGGACGAGGACACTGGCGCTTCAAAGGCAACATGAAGGCTCAATTGGTTCGCCTGATTGGCGCGCAAATTTGTTTGCACGCTTGCATGACGGGCATGCGGCTTGCAGCTCCCTTGATGGCTTTGAAGCTTGGGCACTCCAGTGCTGAGGTGGGCGTGTTGATGTCACTCTTTTCCTTGACACAGGTTTTTTTGGCCCTTCCAGCAGGCCGGTTTGCCGATCGTCACGGGCTCAAGTTGCCCCTCATGATCGGGGTCTTGACCTCTAGTTTGGGGGGATTGTTGTGTGTGCTCAATCCTATATTCCCAATCCTTTGCGTAGGGGCTTTGCTCACGGGTGGCTCTGCGGGCTCCACCATCATCGCCTTGCAACGCCATGTGGGGAGAATTGGTAAAACGCACGAAGATTTGAAACTTGCCTTTAGTTGGCTCTCGATGGGGCCAGCGATCTCGAACTTGATTGGCCCTTTTTTCGTGGGCTTGTTGATCGATCAATATGGATTTCAAGCGGCATTTGTGTTTTTGAGTGTCATTCCCTTTTTGGCATGGTTTGGAGTCAAAAATGAAGTCTCGCCCAAGGCCAATGAATTGGAAGAGCCCTTAGAGAAGAGGCGCATTTGGGATCTCTTGGAAAATCCAATGCTCAGAAAACTGCTCTTGGTCAATTGGTTCATGTCTTCATGCTGGGATTTGCACACCTTCATGGTGCCTTTGCTAGGTCATGAAAGGGGCGTCAGTGCCACGGCCATAGGGACGGTGATGGGCATCTTTGCGGTGTGCGCTGCGCTCATTCGATTTGTATTGCCTGTGATTGCCCAAAGACTTTTAGAGTGGCAGATCATGACCGTTGCCATGATCATGACAGCGATTTTGATGGGCCTTTACCCACTCACCGACTCGGTGTTTTGGATGGCCATTTGCTCTGGGGGCTTGGGATTGTTCTTGGGCAGTGTGCAGCCCATGCTCATGAGCACCATGCATCAAATCACACCAGAGCATCGGCAGGGGGAAGCTTTGGGGCTGCGTGCGATGATGGTCAACACCTCAAGTGTTTTCATGCCCATGCTTTTTGGAGCGGCGGGCACTTGGATTGGTGTGAGTGGCCTCTTTTGGGTGGTTTCAGCAACCGTTGGATCTGGCGCCCGACTGGCTTGGGGGCTTAGAGTGGATAAAAGTCACGAATGATTTTGTGAGCCTGCTCTAAGTCGTCAACGTAGTGAAAGAGGTTCAAGTCCTCCTCATTGATCGCGCCTTCTTCCACGAGCACTTCCGGGTGGAAGACGCGTTTCCAATAATCGGAACCAAAAAGAATGATGGGCACGGGCTTGGATTTTTTACATTGCACGAGTGTGAGTGTTTCAAAGAGCTCGTCCATGGTTCCAAATCCACCGGGAAACGCCACCAAGACTTTGGCTCGCATCATGAAGTGCATCTTGCGAAGGGCAAAGTAGTGAAAGCGAAAACACAACTCAGGCGTGATGTAGGGATTGGGCTCTTGCTCAAAGGGTAGCGCAATGTTGAGTCCAACGCTCAAGCCACCTGCTTCAAAGGCACCTCGGTTGGCAGCTTCCATGATGCCTGGGCCACCACCTGTGCAAACATAGAGTTTTTCGTGATCGGGCCGGCTCTTGGAGCCCTCAGTGATTTCTTTGGCAAAAATTCGAGCTTGCTCGTAGTAGTGCGAGTTTCTGAGGATCGCTTGTGCCTTGGCCAGCGCCTTGGGTTCTCCCACCAATGTGGCTTCGAGGAGCTTTTCTTGCGCTTTTTCTGGGCTCACAAACCTGGCGCTTCCAAAGATCACGATGGTGTTTTCAATGCCCAATTCTTGTTGCGCCAAATCGGGTTTGAGCAGTTCGAGTTGGATTCGAATGCCGCGCGTGTCTCTTCGCGTCAAAAATTCTGGATCCGCAAAGGCCAAACGATTTGAATTGGGCTTGAGTTCTGTGAGGTCATGTGCTTTGGCAACAGCTTGCCAGTCTCTCAGTAACTCTTGGCTGTGGGGGTCAAGGGCAGCATCCATTTGAGAAAAGGTCCTACCAAATCAAGGGGGTCAATTGATGTTGCTGGCCATTAGCCAGACGGGATTTGCCTTTTGCGTCACACCCAATGCTCCTTGACCTCAGGGAGATTGGGTGTGTCGAGCGTTGAGCTCGAATCAAACGCGCTTGCGGTACTCTGCAGTGCGTGTGTCGATTTCGATGCGGTCACCTTGTGCCACAAAAATAGGCACTGGAATTTCAAAGCCGGTGGAGATTTTGGCGGGTTTCAAAACTTTGCCTGACGTATCGCCTTTGACCGCAGGTTCAGTCCAAGTGACTTCGCGCTCAACGGAGGTTGGCAATTCAACCGAAATGGCTTTGCCTTCATAGAACACAACCTCAGCGGTCATGCCGTCTTCGAGGTAATTGAGTGCGTCACCCATGTTCTCAGCTTCAACCTCGTACTGGTTGTAGTCGGGGTCCATCCAGACATACATGGGGTCGGCGAAGTAAGAGTAAGTGCAATCTTTTTTATCGAGCACGATTTGATCGATTTTGTCATCTGCTTTGTAGACCACTTCGGTGTTGAAGTTGGAGAGCAAACTCTTGAGCTTCATGCGAACAGTGGCTGAATTTCTACCGCCTCTGGCGTATTCGGTGCGAAGTACGATCATGGGATCTTTGCCTTGCATGATCACGTTGCCGGCACGAATTTCTTGAGCAATTTTCATAGGAATGTGAGGACCTGAGTCGCAAAATAAAAAATAGGATTGATAAAGAAGGGTCTTGAAAGACCGTTTCTCAGCAAAATAGCGTTGCTTTGAACTGCAAATGGGCATTTTACCATGCATCCGTGGACCCAATAGGGAGCAAATCGCTTTCAATGCTGTTTTGTGCTCAAGCAGTCAATTGCCCCAGTTTTTGGAGGACAAAATGCTCTAGGGAAGTGGCAAGCTCGCTATTTTTGTTCAAAATTTGACCCAAGCCCTCACTCCATTGTCTCCATTCGGTCAATGCATCGAGTGAGATTTCTGCCAAAGGTACGGTGGAGAGACTGTTCCAAGACAAGTGAGCGTCAATCAAGGTTCGGGGAGCTTCAAAACGGCTCAAAAAGGCCATCAGTTTCGTTTCATGGGCAAGGTCGCTTTGGGGGTAAATTTGCCAAATGAAGGGTTTTTGTGCCCAAATGGCTCTCACCCATGAGTCCTCACCACGAACAAAGTTCAACTCACTTCTTTCCAATAAATCATCAAAAGCCAATTGCGAGAGGTAGGGCAAGAATTCAATTTGGCTTGGCCCAAGCCTCACCAAGCTCGTGTCTTTTTCAATTTCAACGCCTTCCTTTTTCAACGCTGCGCGAATGGCTACTTGAGCGCGTCCGGCTGTGACTTTCAGATGGATACCTGTTTCTCGCATGCTCAACTGACGAATCAGCTCTGACAGCGCCGTGGGTTCGTAGCAAAAAAGAACCCAGTAGGGTGAACTTGAAGGCTGATCGTCAAGGATTGCAGACTTGTTGAGACCTTTGAGCAACCCTCCTGTTTTTGGCGTAAATCCTGGATAAAAAAACCACTTGGTTTGACCCTGCATGGGGCCACTCGAAACGGGTGAAGGCATTAGGTGCATGCGCTCAACATAGTCCTCTGCGCTCAAATACTCCAGATTGATCCAAACGCAGGACTTTTTACTCTCTTCAAGCTGATGAGCCAATTCACAGAGGTAGATCTGAGGAACTTCGCATCCAAAAGCCTCAATGAGCACGTCTGGCGCTGTGTGGGTCAAAGGGTCAATGGATTCTTTTGGCCAAGCTTTGCATTGCACATTGGGATGACCTTGAGGTGCCATCCAGCTCAAAGCAGAAGCGTCGTCAATGAACAAGCGCACGCTGTGACCCATCTCGCCCAGTCTGCGCGCTAGTCTCCAGCAAACACCCAAGTCACCGTGGTTGTCTATGACTTGACAAAAGACGTCCCACTCAAGGGCAATAGGTTTCATGTTTAAAGGTGAGTGAAATTTCAAAGCGAGCGTTGCCCCAGAAAGTCTCGTTCTTGGGTAAACGCTGATTTTAAGTCGGTCTGGGTTGAAGCAGCTCTGAAGCGCCTGGCTCATGGTGCGTGGCTCAATTGTTTTGGGTGAGGTTAAAGGTTTGGCCATTTAACTTTCAAAGTAACTGATGGCATACTCTTTGGTATTGATCATTCAGTGCAACCGATGACTTCCACTCCACCCAAACCAGAACCTCAAGAAGCAAATCCTGTGGCAAGCACCTCAGAGGTACAAAATGCCTTGGGTTCAGCGTCGCTTCAGACCGCTACAGAACATGCCCAGGAGAGCAACAAAGGGGGCAGTGGTAGCAAAAGCCGACAAGCCAAAAAAGGTCAAAAAGTCTCAAAGCCATCCGCAACCAGTGAGACCTCTAAACTGGAGCCAGAGGTGGTCTTTGATCAAGCGCTACTTGATGAAGTAAATGCTCTACCGTCTTTGCCTGGTGTGTACCGCTACTTTGACGAGCAGGATCAAATCCTCTACGTTGGCAAAGCCAATAGCCTGAAAAAAAGAGTCTCCAGTTACTTCCAGCGAGCCCATGGGGGTACTCGAATTGGCCACATGGTTCGAAAGATCAAAAGGATGGAGACCACTGTCGTGCGCTCCGAGGCTGAGGCCTTGATCCTTGAGAACAACCTCATCAAAACCCTCAAGCCCAAGTACAACATTCTCTTCAGAGACGACAAAAGTTATCCCTATCTCAAAATCACGCGCCCCAGTGAATCGACAACCACCAGCCAAGAGGGCTTTCCTGGTGCGCGTCAGATATCAAGGGTGGTTTATTACCGAGGAGCGGTCGATAAACAGGATCATTACTTTGGACCCTACCCAAGCGTTTGGGCGGTACGAGAAGCCATCTTGTTGATGCAAAAGGTTTTTCGACTGAGGACCTGTGAGGACTCGGTCTTCAATCACCGCACCAGACCTTGTTTGCTCTATCAAATCAAGCGCTGCTCGGGCCCATGTGTGGGCTTGATCTCGCCACAAGTCTACAACCAAGATGTGGCAAATGCCATGAGCCTATTGAAGGGCCAAGCCATGGAGGTGATGCGCCAACTCGAGAGGCGAATGGGTGAGCATGCGGAGAAACTCGAGTTCGAAATGGCGGCTGAAATTCGCAATCAACTGAGCGCGCTTTCTCGCATCATGCACCAACAGTCGGTTGAGACGGTGGGCGATCAAGATGCGGACATCTTGGCCGTGCAAATCCAGGGGGGGCGTGCCTGTGTGAATTTGGCCATGGTGAGGGGCGGGCGTCACTTGGGAGATCGGCCTCACTTTCCAGTGCACGTCGAAGATGCAACGCCCAGTGAGGTGCTTGAAGCCTTTTTGTCGCAGCACTACATTGAAATCGCAACACCACCGACTTTGATCGTTTCTCACAAAGTCGCCCCCGAGTTGATCCAAGCGCTCACCGAGCAGTCGGGTGTGAAAATTCAAATGGTCTACCAACCCAAAGAGCAACGCAAAGCTTGGCTAGAGATGTGTGAGCAAAACGCGCAAATTCAATTGGCCAGACTGCTCGCTGAGGAGGGCTCTCAGCAAGCGCGCACCAGAGCTTTGGTAGAAGCCCTTGATTTGATGGTCGATGACATGGAGACATTCAGGGTCGAGTGCTTTGACATCTCTCACACCTCAGGCGAGGCCACCCAGGCCTCTTGCGTGGTCTTTCACCACCATAAAATGCAAGGCGCCGAGTACCGACGCTACAACATTGAAGGGATCACGGGGGGGGATGACTACGCGGCCATGCGACAAGTGCTCACCCGTCGCTACAGCAAGCTCGCCGAGAGTGTGAGGTTGGGCGAGGGCAGAATGCCAGAGTTGGTTTTGATTGACGGCGGCAAGGGGCAAATTGGCATCGCCCGGGATGTGTTTGAGAGCTTGGGGCTTGACGTCTCTCGTTTGGTGGGTGTTGAAAAGGGTGAGGGTCGCAAAGTGGGACTGGAGGAGTTGGTCTTTGCCGATGGGCGCGCCAAGGTTTCATTGCCCGCTGACTCAGCAGCCCTCATGCTGGTGGCTCAAATCAGAGACGAGGCCCACCGCTTTGCCATCACAGGAATGCGAGCACAACGCGCCAGGGTTCGCGTGGGGGCCTCTAAATTGGAGGACATTGCGGGTGTGGGACCTAAGAAACGCGCCAAGTTGTTGCAGCGCTTTGGCGGTGTCAAAGGCGTCGCTCAAGCCAGTGTCCAAGATTTGATGAGCGTGGAGGGTATTTCCTCTGAGTTGGCCAACGCCATTTACAAGGCGCTCAGGTAGTCACGCGAGGTTGAGGCTTTGCAAAAAGGTGTACTTCAAGCAAAGACCTTCAAGAGTTGATCCAAGCCACCTGACTCGATGCTCACCATGGCTTGCTCTCTGACGATGGGCTTGGCGTGAAAAGCAACGCTTAATCCACCCGAGTCGGCACACAATTTCATCATGGGTAAATCGTTTGCTCCGTCACCAACCGCTATGGCTTGTCCTGGGTGAAATCCCAGTGAGGCGCAGGTGCTCAAAATCATTTTTCGTTTTTCATCTGCGTCGCAAATGAGTCCCCAAGCTTGCGCAATCAGTTCACCAGTCAGGCAGCCATTTTGTATTTCGAGTTCGTTGCTGCGCATGAAATCGAGTTTCAAGCGGTTTTGAACTTCCTTGGCAAAGTAAGTGAAGCCTCCGCTCACCAGGAGTGTTTTGAGACCATGGGCTTGGCAAGTTTCAACCAGAGTTTTTGCACCTGCATTGAGCTCAAGGCGATTCAAAAGCACGCTTTGGAGGATCTCCTGGGGTGCATTCTTCAATAGGCTCAATCGACGCTTGAGGCTTTCGCTGAAACTTTTGATCTCACCCCTCATTGCCGCTTCTGTGATTTTCGCCACCTCATCTCCTACGCCAGCTTCGCGAGCGAGTTCATCGATGCATTCGATGTTGATCAAGGTGGAGTCCATGTCAAAGGCAATGAGCTTGAATTGATCCCATTGCAAAGGGGCTTGAAGGCCTTGGATGTATAGACCAGGTGCGAGCAAAATCCGCTTAGAAGCGACGCTCGTGAGTTCTTCGGGCTCGAGGGGGGCAGGGGTATGGCTCATGCTTTTTCGCTCACGCTGGTTTTGCCCAGATTGAGCAAAATGTCTCTGATCATTTGGGTGCGGTGTTTGACCTCGGGGAGATCTTTTTCGATGCGAAGTTTATCATTGCCTGCGAGCTTGATGTGTTTGTTCTTTTGCACCAAAGCGATGATTCGCGCGAGGTCCACAGGTGCGTTGGGCCTGAAGGTGATGCTGGTGACTTGAGGCGTTGCATCGATTTTGGACACTCCATAAGGTTTGACCAACACCCTCAAACGATGCACATCGATCAAGGTTTGAGCCTGTTCTGGAGGTTTGCCAAAACGGTCCACGATTTCCTCTTGCAAAGCATCGATTTGATCGTTCGTTTTGGCAGTGGCCAACTTTTTGTAAAAAGAAAGCCTCAAGTGAACATCTCCGCAGTAGTCGCTTGGCAAGAGAGCAGGTGCGTGAAGGTTGATTTCTGTCGTGACCGACAAAGGGCTCAATAAATCTGGCTCTTCTCCGTTTTTCAAAGCCCGAACCGCTTCACTCAACATGTCGTTGTAGAGTTGAAAGCCCACCTCAAGCATGTTCCCGCTTTGGTTTTCTCCCAAGATCTCACCCGAGCCTCTGATCTCCAAGTCGTGCATGGCCAGATAAAAGCCTGAGCCCAACTCCTCCATTTGTTGAATGGCCTCCAAGCGTTGAGCGGCTTGCTTGGTGAGTCCTTCGATGTCAGGCACCAAAAGGTAGGCGTAGGCCTGGTGGTGGCTTCTGCCCACACGGCCTCTGAGTTGGTGCAACTGCGCCAATCCAAATTTGTCTGCTCTCTCAATCAAAATGGTGTTTGCAGATGGCACATCGATTCCAGTTTCGATGATGGTCGAGCACAGCAAAACATTGAAGCGCTGAGCGACAAAGTCTCTCATCACCCGCTCCAAATCTCGCTCTCCCATTTGTCCGTGAGCAATTTGGATGCTCGCCTCGGGCAGCAAGTCTTGAAGGTACTGCAAACGATTTTCAATGGTGCTCACCTCGTTGTGCAAGATGTAGCATTGCCCTCCACGCTTGATCTCTCTGAGCACGGCTTCTCTGATGACACCCGAGCCTTCTCGTCGCAAGAAGGTTTTGATGGCCAGTCGGCGCTGTGGGGCAGTGGCAATGACGCTCAAGTCTCTCAAGCCCTCGAGTGCCATGCCAAGTGTTCTAGGTATGGGGGTTGCGGTGAGGGTCAGCACATCCACCTCTGATCGAAGAGCTTTCATTGCCTCTTTGTGTCGAACCCCAAAGCGGTGTTCCTCATCGATGATCAAAAGTCCCAACTGCTTGAACTTGACGTTTTGGCTCAGTAACTTGTGAGTCCCCACCACAATGTCCACGGTGCCTTGGGCGATGCCTTCGATCGCTTGATTGATTTCTTTGGTGCTCTTGAACCGTGAGAGCTCAGCGATTCGCACGGGCCATTTGGAAAAGCGATCGGTGAGGGTCTGAAAGTGTTGCTCAGCCAAGAGGGTGGTGGGCGCCAAGATGGCCACTTGTTTTCCACCGGTCACGGCCACAAAGGCTGCACGAATGGCGACCTCGGTTTTGCCAAAGCCCACGTCTCCACAGACCAGTCGGTCCATGGGCTTGGGGCTGATCATGTCTTGAATGACGGCGTGAATTGCGGCCTTTTGGTCAGCGGTTTCTTCAAAACCGAATGCATTTGCAAAGGTTTCGTAATCGTTGGGGGAGAAGCGAAAGGCAAACCCCTCCTTTGCTGCTCTTCGAGCGTACAAGTTCAAGAGCTCTGCAGCGGCATCCCTGATTTGCTCGGCAGCTCGCCTCTTGGCTTTGTCCCATTGGGCGGAGCCCAAACGATGAAGAGGAGCTTCATCTGCACTGACACCTGTGTACCTCGAGACCAAATGCAATTGACTCACCGGCACATAAAGCACGGCTTGATCGGCATAGACCAAATGCAAAAACTCTTGTTTGATGGGTTCGCCTTGTTCATCCAAGCCCAGCCCCAAATCCAAATTGACCAAACCTTGGTAGCGCCCGATGCCGTGGGCATTGTGAACCACAGGGTCTCCAATCTGCAGCTCTGAGAGGTCTCGGATGAGCGAATCCAAATCGCTCACTTGCTCTTGTTTTTTTCGCCTCCTAGAAAAGCTGCTCGTGGCAAAGAGTTCTGTCTCAGTGACAAAGTCAACGTTCTTTTCAATCCAATGAAATCCATTGGCCATGGAACCCACGGCCAAGCCCAATTGAGAGGAGTTGGAGAGAAAAGCTTCAAGGGAATCGAAGAGTGGAGGGTTGAAGTCGCTCGCTCGCAAAAAGTCGAGCAAACTTTGCGCTCGGCCTTCTGTTTCAGCCATGATCAAGAGTTTTCTCTTGGATTGAAGTGAATGGCTTTTGAGTGCACCCAATGGGTCTTCTTCACCTCGGGTGACTTTGAGCTCTGGTAAGGCCTCACTCCAAGGTTGAGTGACCTCACTTTGAGCGCTGTTTTGAGCCTTGGGTCGAATGGAGACTTGAGGGTAACGGTTGGCCGAGACGTAGAACTCTTCAGCCGATAGAAAGAGAGCTTTTGGCGGAAGCACTGGGCGATCTGGATCCCCTTGGCTCAAGCGGTATCTCTCTTGGGTGTCAACCCAAAATCGATCAAAGGCTTGTTCCATCTCTCCGTGCAAAATGACCGCAGCGTTTTCGCCCAAGTAATCAAACACACTTGCCGTTTCATCAAAAAACAAGGGCAAGTAGTATTCGATGCCAGAAGTTGCTATGCCCAGTCCAATGTCTTTGTAGAGTCTGCTTCGCGTGGGGTCACCGTCAAGGAGTTCTCTCCATCGACCTCTGAATTTGGATCGAGCACCCTCATCCATGGGGAATTCTCGTCCAGGCAAAAGCCGCACATCAGGAACTGGGTAGAGACTCCTTTGCGAGTCAGGATCAAAAGTTCTGATGGAGTCGATTTGTTGGTCAAACAAATCCACCCGAAAGGGCACCAATGAGCCCATTGGAAAGAGGTCAATCAAACTACCTCTCACTGCATATTCGCCAGGACTCACCACTTGGCTCACGTGTTGGTAGCCAGCCAGTGTGAGTTGCGACTTGAGTTGTGCCTCATCCAACTCTTGTCCAACTTTGAAGTCAAAGGTGTAAGCGGCCAAGAATGAGGGGGGTGCCAAACGATAAAGTGCGGTGGAGGCTGGGATGACGATCAAATCGGCTTGACCTTTTGAGATCAGCCACAAGGTGGCCAATCTTTCACTGATCAAGTCTTGGTGGGGTGAGAAGCTGTCGTAGGGAAGGGTTTCCCAATCGGGAAAGAGAACGCAATTGAGAGTGGGCTCAAAGAACTTGATTTCCTCCATGAGGCGTTGAGCGTCTTGGGCAAGCTCGCACACCAATGCAAGCCGCTTGCCAAGTGCCTTTTCTTGGAGTGCAAGTTTTGCAATCAAGAGTGCATCTGATGAGCCGTGTGGCTGGGGGAGGGAGAAGCGCTGTGTGCGATTTAGGACGGGTAGTAGCATTCAAACTTTCTCAAAAACCGTCATTTCAAGTCTTCATCAGATCCGATAGACTAAAGGCATTCTAAAATGAGGTGGATATCCAGGTGTAAAGTGTGGCTGTGAACAAAATTCATGTGGTCGTTCCTTGTGCAGGCTCTGGTCAAAGAACCGGTGCACCCATGCCCAAACAATACCAACCCATCAACGGGCAACCCATGGTGCTCCACACCCTGAGGGCCTTGGCCAAGGTGTCCCGATTGAGTCTGGGTGTCTTGGTCGTTTCTCCAGAGGATGTCACCATGCAGTCCTTGCTGAGGGGTGAGCCTGTTCATCCTTTTGAAGTTCACGCCGTTGGGGGACTCACTCGAGCGCAATCGGTGTTGGCAGGCCTTGAGGTATTGCAAATGCAAGGTGCCATTGAGCAAGACTGGGTTTTGGTGCACGATGCTGCAAGGTGCCTGATTCAGGCTCATTGGATCGATCAGTTGATCAACGCATGCGATTCACATGATGTGGGTGGCATTTTAGCTTGGCCTGTGAGTGACACTTTGAAAGTGTCGCAAAACGGTTCGATTCAAACCACATTGGATCGCTCAAACAAATGGCTGGCACAAACGCCACAGATGTTCAGATTAGGTCCTTTGATGCGTGCGCTCAGACACGCGGGTGTTCAAAGCGACAGAACCCAGCAAAATCTTGATCAACCCTCGTGGCTCACCGATGAGGCCTCTGCGATGGAGGCCTTGGGACAAAAGCCTTTGCTGATTGGAGCGAGCGCCTTGAACATGAAAGTGACTTTCCCAGAGGATTTTGTCTTGGCTGGTTACCTCTTGAAGGCTTTTGAAGATGGAGTTTTGATCGCATGAAAAGTTTAAATATCAGGGTGGGTGAGGGCTTTGATGTTCATGCCTTGGTGCCAGGTCGAGACTTGATCATTGGTGGAGTGAAGATCGATCACCATCTGGGACTTTTGGGGCACTCGGATGCAGATGTTTTGTTGCACGCCATCACCGACGCACTTTTGGGTGCTGCTGCTTTGGGAGACATCGGGCAGCACTTTCCTGACACGGATCCCCAATACAAGGGCGCCAATTCTGTGGTGTTGTTGAAAGCGGTTCGAGAAAAATTAACTGCTTTGGGCTGGCACATCCTCAATGTGGACAGCACTGTCATTGCACAGGCGCCAAAACTCATGCCTCACATCGTGAACATGCGAGAGTCCATTGCCCAAGCATTAGAGTTGCCTGTTTCTCGAGTGAACGTGAAAGCGAAAACCGCAGAAAAGTTAGGTCCCGTGGGTTTGGAGCAAAGCATAGAAGCGCGGGCTGTGGTTTTGCTTGAAGGCTCCGAATGAGACCAATCCAAAAGCCTTTGAACCACGCTTCAATCTCAAAGTTTTCTATCAATGGAAGGCCAGAGATAAGGAGGGAGCTCCTGTGGTGATGAATCGTTTTGAGAACGCAAAAGACGAAGGGTCAGATGGGCCCATTTCTGATGAAGAAGATGTCGTAGAGAGAGCTCGACTTTTTGCAAAGCCTTTTTTGGTGGGTGAGAAATTGCTCACCGGGGAGAGCACCTGGGAGCACGCTCAAGCCGTTTGCGAATTGGTGGGCTCTTTGGGGGGCAGTCATTCGTTGCAAGCGGCCTCTTATTTGGTTTATGCCTGTGAGCATTTGAACAAACCCCACGAGGTCATTTCCAAAGCTTTTGGTGAACCCTATGCGTTATTGGCAACAGAGACCACGAAGTTGGTTCAGTTGCAAAAAATGGCTCGCTCCAAATCAGCGCTCAATGCTGTGGCTGGGAGTTCCTCACCTCAATGGGGCAAAGAGCAAACGGAGGCCGTAAGGCGCATGCTCATGGCATTCTCGAAAGACTTGAGGGTGGTGATGCTTCGCTTGTCCTCCAGACTGCAGACACTTCGCTATTGTGCGAGTCAAAAGAGTTGTCCACCTGAGATTGCACAAGAAACACTTCAGGTCTTCGCGCCTTTGGCCAATCGTTTGGGCATTTGGCAGATCAAGTGGGAGTTGGAGGATTTGTCGTTTCGATTTTTGGAGCCTCAGACCTACAAGGAGGTGGCCTCATGGTTGGATGAAAAGCGCCATGAGCGGGAGAATTACATCAAAGCTTTGTTGGTTGAGATTGAGTCCAAGTTGCTCTCCTCAGGCATCAAGGCGCAGGTCATTGGGCGGCCAAAACACATTTATAGCATCGTTAAAAAAATGCGTGGCAAGTCCTTGGGCTTTGATCGAATCTTCGACATTCGGGCGCTTCGCATCGTGGTCTCCTCGGTCAACGATTGTTATGCGGCCCTGGGTTGGATCAATGAGCGATTTGAGCCCATTCCTTCTGAGTTTGATGACTACATTGCCAAGCCCAAGGCAAATGGCTATCAGTCCTTGCACTGCGTGGTGAGAGACGATTCCGGTAAACCCATTGAGATCCAGATTCGAACGCTAGAAATGAACGAGCACGCCGAGTTTGGCGTTGCTGCCCATTGGGCATACAAGGAGGCGGGCGTCAAGGGCTATCAAGGTGTAGTGGCCAATTCAACTTATGACGCCAAGATTGCGGTGCTCAGGCAGTTGTTGGCCTGGGAGCGCGAGTTGGTTCAACCTCAAGACGGCAATGCCGCTTCCAATGGCAGCCCCACAGTTGGTGCACAAGACTCGGATGAGCGTATATATGTGCTCTCTCCTGTGGCGGAGATCGTTGAGCTGCCTTTGGGAAGCACTGCAGTGGATTTTGCCTACAGCATTCACACCAACTTGGGTCACCGCTGCAGAGGGGCTCGAGTGGATGGGGCGATGGTGCCTTTGAACACGCCTTTGAAAAGCGGCCAAACCGTAGAAGTGGTGACTGCAAAAGAGGGCGGCCCCTCCAGAGACTGGTTGAATGCGGAGTTGGGTTTTTTGGCGTCCCCAAGAGCTCGCTCCAAGGTGCGAGCTTGGTTCAACGCTCAGGTGGCTCAGGAAACCATCGCAAGAGGGCGAGATCTGGTTGAAAAGCTTTTGCAGCGAGAGGGCAAGACCGCATTGAATCTAGAGTCCTTGGCCTCTCAGTTGGGCTTTAAGGCGTCTGAGGATTTGTTTGAAGCCGTGGGTAAGGATGAGTTCTCGCTCAGAAACATTGAGCAGTTGATTCACCCAGAGACACAGGCCCTTGAAGTCGATGAGTTGAGCAAAGTCCAGCGCAAATCGCGTGCCGAGGATTCGCCTGCCAAAGGGGCTGTTTTGGTGGTGGGCTTGGACTCGCTCATGACTCAACTGGCCAGGTGCTGTAAGCCAGCACCCCCAGATCTCATTCAGGGTTTTGTCACCAGAGGCAAGGGAGTGAGCATTCACCGCCAAAGTTGCCCCAACTTCAAGCAATTGATTGCCAAGGATATTGGTCGAGTGATTCAAGTGGCGTGGGGACGCTCGGACACTGCAAGTGCAGCCTTTTATCCAGTTGATGTGGCGCTTGAGGCCAACGATAGACAGGGCTTGTTGCGAGACATCTCAGAGGTTTTTGCCAAAGAGCGAATGAATGTGGTGGGTGTGCAAACCCAGTCGATCAAAGGTGTTGCTTGGATGACCTTTACAGTTGAGATCAACGATGCATCCAAACTTGAAAAAGTGCTGAAGTTGGTTCGCGAGGTCTCTGGGGTGAGGGCCGCCAGAAGGCGATGATTTGATACGCCATTGAACTCTTTGCAATTGTCAGGCTATAATGTCGGATGTTTTGGAAATCAACAATTTCTAAAACAAACGCCAGCAATGTTCAATTTGCTGCACATAGGCGATTAGCTCAGTTGGTTAGAGCGCTTCCTTGACATGGAAGAGGTCGTTGGTTCGAATCCAATATCGCCTACCAGTCATCACTTTTCTCCTCTAGAACTCACTGGTTTTACAAATCAATCCTGGTCCTTGTGGTCTGCATCAAGGTGGTCAACCCTTTGGTGTTGAATCGCTGCCTCATCAACAAACCGATTGGCTTGGATTTGGTGTCCATAAGCTAAAAATGCGTGGTGAGAGGCCGTTGTAGAGTCGTCTTGATCTTCAGCGTCTGCGGCTTCCAAGAGGTGTTTGGCAGCTATCAAAAAGTGATGAGCTGCTTTTCTAAAGTTGGTGTAGGCTTGGTGATGGACTTCGTGTTCTTGCTCTAGGTTCATGATAAAAATCTCACTTGAGTGGATAAACGAAATGAGGGTATCTTTCCCCTCCATGATAATTGAAAGCTTTTTTCAGCTCATTCTTTGCATTCGATTTGAGTACGAAAAGCTCAAATCTTAGTGAATGTTTGAAGGCTGCATTTCGTGTCTTTTTGTCCCTCAATCCCTCCTTTGTTTTAGATGAAAACCCTCGCACAGCGCTATTTTTAACACTTTAGCTCGATTTGACTAGGGTAAACAATGATTTGATCTTCGCATTCTGCATCTCAAAATGACAATTCAATTTCAATTGGAACGCGAAGGATTGGGAGTTTGAGTGGTCACTAAAAAAAGCAAAGAGACTGAGACGTCAGATGACTCACCACGCGTGATCAAAAAGTATCCCAACCGGCGCTTGTACGATACGTTGACATCGAGTTACATCACGCTCGCTGAGGTCAAAAAAATGGTCATGGACCAAGTTCAGATCATGGTGGTGGATGCAAAAAATCAAATGGATCTCACGCGCTCCATTTTGTTGCAAATCATCTTGGAGCAAGAAGCCGAAGGCTCCCCCATGTTCAGCCAAAAAGCGTTGGAGAACATGATTCGTTTTTATGGCCATGCATTGCAGGGTTACATGGGGACCTATTTGGAGCGCAACGTGCAAACCTTTGTTGAGATGCAAAAGAAAATTGCAGACAACTCATTGGCCAACACCCCTGAGTCTTGGATGCAACTGATGTCCCCCTTCATGAAGGGCAGCAACACAAACCTCACGGATGAATCAAGCCGCCTGTTTACACAAATGCATGAGGCCATGCAAACCCATTTGAAGCAACAAACCGATCAAATGCTCTCGGTCATGGGTGTGAAGCCAAAAGAGCAGTCTTAGCTCTGGATCAAACCAACTCTGGCCTTTGCAAGGGGGGCAGTCCACTTTCACGAGTGCTTGCTTTGGCGTGTGTTTTTCATGGGCATTTTGAAAAAAGTGCCAATCCAAGCGACAATATGCCCATGACAGAAGTTACACATTCAGTACAAGCCCCCAAAAAAGTGGGCTTTGTAAGCCTAGGTTGTCCAAAAGCATTGACCGATTCAGAATTGATTTTGACTCGTTTGAGTGCAGAGGGCTATCAAACCAGCAAAACCTTTGAAGGGGCCGATTTGGTCATCGTCAACACCTGCGGGTTCATTGACGACGCTGTCAAGGAGAGCTTGGATACCATCTCGGACGCATTGAGAGAAAACGGTCGTGTGATTGTGACGGGTTGCTTGGGGGCGAGGCAAGAGGAGGGGGAGAACCTCATCAAAAAGACGCATCCCAAAGTTTTGGCAGTCACAGGTCCTCATGCAACCGATGAGGTGATGGACTTTGTGCATGAGCACTTGCCCCAAGAGCACCAACCTTTTTTGGACTTGTTGCCCTCCAGTCCAAGTGCAGTGGGCATCAAATTGACCCCCAAGCATTACGCATATTTGAAAATTTCTGAAGGTTGTAACCACCGCTGCACCTTTTGCATCATCCCCTCCATGAGAGGTGATTTGGTCTCTAGACCCGTTGGTGACATCCTTGAGGAGGCGAAAATTCTCTTTGAGAGTGGTGTCAAAGAGTTGCTCGTCATCAGCCAAGACACCTCTGCCTATGGCGTAGACGTCAAGTATCAAACTGGTTTTTGGAATGGTCGACCCATCAAGACGAGAACCTTGGAGTTGGTTCGCGAGTTGGGTGAGTTGGCCAAGGAGCATGGAGCTTGGGTGAGGTTGCATTATGTATACCCTTATCCGTCGGTGGATCACATCATCCCCCTCATGGCTTCTGGCTTGGTGCTGCCTTACCTGGATATTCCCTTTCAGCACAGTCATCCAGATGTGTTGGCCAGAATGAAGAGGCCCGCCAGTGGAGAGAGAAACCTCGAGCGCATTCAGGCGTGGCGCGCCGCTTGTCCTGATTTGGTCATTCGCAGCACTTTCATTGCTGGGTTTCCTGGGGAGACTGAGGCGGAGTTTGAAGATCTCCTTACTTTTGTGAGAGAGGCGCAAATTGATCGAGCGGGTTGTTTCGCTTACAGCCCCGTTGAGGGAGCCCTAGCCAACGACATACCCGGTATGCTCAGCCAATCGGAGCGAGAGGCCAGGCAGTCTCGTTTCATGCAAGTGCAAGAGGAAGTGTCCACTTTGAAGCTCAAGTCCAGGGTAGGTCAGACCTTGCAAGTATTGGTGGATTCGGTCACTGGCGGGGGTAAAAACGGCGGTATTGGTCGCAGTTATGCCGATGCACCGCAGATCGATGGTTTGGTCAAACTGTTGCCGCCTCAAAGGGTGGGACAACGTTTGAAAACCGGTGCTTTTACCAAAGCAACCATCGTTGGAACTCAAGGGCATGACTTGATTGGTCAACCCATCTGAGTGAATCTGCGCTTTGTGAGGTGAGGCTCGCTGTTTTTCGTTTTGGCCATGTGACCAGGCCCAAAGCGAATGGAGTCTTCAAGCAACTGTCTGAGGTCTGGACAGTCTAAAAATTGACACAATTTAAAAGCGAAGTTCGCTTAAAATGGAACGATGGTGCCCTGAAAGGGACTCGAACCCCCACGATGTTACTCGCTAGTACCTGAAACTAGTGCGTCTACCAATTCCGCCATCAGGGCAACAATTAGCAGGTTATTCTATCAAAAAACTATCTCACTCCACCACCTCCATGTTGGAGGAATTCGAAGGCACAGTCTTGGGCCATCGCGCTGGCCATGGTTTTGTTCAGCGCGACAACGGTGCCCCAGACATTTACCTCGCTCACAATGAGATGCGAGCGGTGCTGCACAAAGATCGCGTCAAAGTTCGCATCTTGCGACTTGACAGCAAAGGGCGTCCCGAGGGTCGAGTTGTTGAAATCCTTGAAAGATCTGACGCTTGCATCATTGGGCGCCTCTTGCAAGAGGGCGGAGTGTGCTTGGTGGCTCCTGAGGACAAGCGCTATGGCCAAGATGTTTTGATTCCAAAAGGCGCCACAGGCATGGCCAAGGTGGGTCAAGTGGTGGTGGTTGAGCTCACCGAGGCGCCAAGCCTTTTTGGACAACCCGTTGGCCGCATCAAAGAAGTGCTGGGCGAGGTTGATGATCCAGGCATGGAGATCGAGATTGCTGTCAGAAAGTACGGCGTGCCCCATGAATTTTCAGCCGATTGCTTGCGACTGACTCAAACCTTGCCAGACCAAGTCAGAGCCGAAGATTGCATTGGCCGGGTCGATTTAAGAGACGTGGCTTTCGTCACCATTGACGGAGAGGACGCCCGCGACTTTGATGATGCGGTTTATTGCGAGCCCATCAAATCTGGTCGCAAAAAAGGTTATCGTTTGTTGGTGGCCATCGCTGATGTGAGCCATTACGTTGAAACCTCCAGTGCCATTGATGTTGACGCTTATGACCGAGCAACGAGTGTTTATTTTCCAAGGCGAGTCATTCCGATGTTGCCAGAAAAGCTCTCCAACGGTCTGTGCTCATTGAACCCTCATGTGGACAGGTTGTGCATGGTGTGCGACATGATCATCACAACTGAGGGAGAGATCACCGCCTATCAGTTCTACCCTGCAGTCATGCACAGCAAAGCGCGCATGACTTACACGCAAGTGGCCGCCATTTTGGCCAACACCCGAGGGCCCCAGGCGCTGGCCAATGGTGAGGTGGTCCCGCATTTGATCAATTTGCATGAGGTTTATTCCTCACTCTTAAAGTCTCGTCAAAAGCGAGGAGCCATGGACTTTGAGACCACGGAAACCCTCATCGTTTGTGATGACAACGGACGAATTGAAAAGATCGTTCCCCGCGTGAGAACCGAAGCCCATCGTTTGATTGAAGAGACCATGCTTGCTGCTAACTCTTGTAGCGCAGACTTCATCTTGACCAACAAAGTTCCAGGTCTTTTCCGAGTCCATGAAGGGCCAACCCCTGAGAAGAGAGAGTTGCTCAGAAATTACCTCAAAGCCATTGGGCTCAACATGAGCATCACCGATGATCCCAAACCTGCTGAATACCAGGCCATTGCAAAAGCCACTGCAGAAAGACCCGATGCGCAGCAAATTCACAGCATGCTTTTGAGATCGATGCAGCAGGCGATTTACACACCCATCAACAGCGGGCACTTTGGTTTGGCCTACGATGCCTACACCCATTTCACAAGCCCCATCAGGAGATATCCTGATTTGTTGGTGCACCGGGTGATCAAAGCCATTTTGCAAAAGAAACGCTATCAACTGCCCACATTGCCAACTCCAGGTGAGTCACATGCAAGACTGGCCAGAAGGCTGGCCTCCAACAAAGCCAAGAACCAAGCTTTTGCATTGAAGAATGTCTCACACACAAGTGCTTCAAATCAAGAGACTGATTCACCCGCACCAGCCAAATTCCACCCAGATCAATTGGCTTGGGAGGCCGCAGGACTTCACTGCAGTGCCAATGAAAGACGTGCCGATGAAGCCTCTCGTGACGTGGAGGCATGGCTCAAGTGCAAATTCATGCGCGAGCATTTGGGAGAAGAGTACAGCGGTGTGATCACCGCAGCAATGGGTTTTGGAATTTTCGTCACTTTGGACAGCTTGTACGTCGAAGGCATGGTCCACATCACAGAGCTTGGGGGAGAGTACTTCCGCTTTGATGAGGCCAGACAAGAGTTGCGTGGCGAGAGAACTGGCATTCGATATGCCATTGGTACCCGAGTTCATGTTCAAGTCAGTCGAGTTGACTTGGATGGTCGAAAGATCGATTTCAGATTGGTCAATGACAGCTTGGATCGCACGGTTAGGAGCATCAAGGAGTCCATGAACCCAAGAGGCATGCCAAGCACAAGCCCAACTTCAAAAATGCCCAAAGGACGCGATGCGAGAAGGGGGGCGAAATCCGCGTCGGCTCCCACCGTGTTGGCTCAGGAGTCAAACACCAGCAAAGTCAGCACAGGGGGGAGGGGAAAGAAGGGGGCATCAAAAACTTCCGCATTCGCTCAAGCCTCAGGTGTAGCGCAAACGATCAAGTCACCTCGAGTGCTCTCTCCAATCGATGTCTTGAAGGCCTCGGTCAAAAAGGCTGCGGGTAAAAAATCCAGAAAATCCAAGCGCTAAAGCTTTGAATTGTCAGCCCAAATTTTGGGCTTGGCATCAAGGCTTGAGGGCGAGCTCGGGCCAATCTTTGGATTTGGAGGGGTCCTCCATCAGTTCAAGCAAAACTTGAGCGCTGGCACACGACATCGCCCAACCACTGGAGCCATGTCCAACATTGACCCATATACCGTCTACCTCGGTGCCGCTCACAATGGGAGAGCCTTTGGCCAGCATGGGTCTGGCGCCTTTCCAAATTTGGATTTGTTGGCTCAGGTCAGACGCTTTGGGGAACCAGTCGTCCAAAACTTTGTAGAGCGTTTGAATGGCCTTGGGGTGTTGGTGATGAGGTTTTTGTGAGAACTCCATGATGCCCGCCACTCTGATTCGGTTCCCCATTCTGGAGATGGTGACTTTGTAATTTTCATCCATCAAGCCACACCTTGGAGCATCCAAAGGCTCTCGAATGAGCGCTGTCAGTGAGTACCCGTAGACAGGGACGATGGGCAAGCGAATGGGCAGATTGGCCACCAATGCTGATGAGCCCATGCCCGCACAAATCACCACTTGATCAAAGGTGCGCACCCCTTGATCAGACGTGACCAAGCTCTTGGGATTAGCGGCTGACAAAGGTGCTATTCGACTCTTGTGGTGGAATTCAACGCCAATCTTTTCGCATTCATTTTTAAGTGCAATGGCAAATTGCCTGCAATTGGCCACTTCGTCATCGGGTAGATGAATGGCTCCTATCCATTTCGTGGACGATTCCAAGGCGGGCTCTAAGTCAGAAAACTCAGAGGGTTCCATCACCTTGTGGTTGATGCCCAAAGCAGAGAGGTAGGGCAAGGCATCAAGTGCACTTTGCCAAGACTTGTTGCTTCGGTAAATGATGTTGTAGCCGCTTTGTCTCTCGTATTCAATTCTCAATTGATTGGAGAGCTCCTTCATTCTGTTTTGACTCTTGAGCGCCAAGCGCTGCATCACCCCGCGGTGAAGCCAAAAAGGCTCAATGTTTGAATTCTTAACGGCCGCAGCCAACCACTTGGTTTGTTCCCAAGAGGGCCAGCTGATCAAGGTGCTGGCGTATCTCGACCACAGATCGCCAAAAACTCTTTTTGGCATTTGAGGTGCGGCCCAAGGGGCCACATAACCGGGGGAGATCACGCCACCATTGGCAAAACTGGCCTCCTCGGCGGGTGTTTGATTTTGATCAAAAACACTCACCTGATAACCCCGCTGGGCGAGTTCAAAGGCAGTGGTGATGCCCACAATGCCTGAACCAATGATGGCGACTCGATTTTTTTTCATTGACTATTTTTCTGGGGTGAATGGCTTTGCTCGAGCTCGTGGTGATTCGCTAGTCTAAGGGAGAATGGGTGTGTGTTCGCAGAGGAAAATGTGCTACAATATTGGAGTTTTCAAGTGCCCCAAATTGGGGAATTCTAGTAAAACAAATCTCAAACCATTCTCACTCAAGGTGTTAAAGCTTTTTGATAATTCTAAAGCTTTAATTTCGAGATGGATTTTAGTCATAACCTTTTAGGAAATCATCATGTCAGTCACAATGCGCGAAATGCTCGAGGCCGGTGTTCACTTCGGTCACCAAACTCGTTTTTGGAATCCAAAGATGGCACCTTTCATCTTTGGTCATCGCAACAAGATCCACATCATCAATTTGGAAAAAACACAGCCCATGTTCGAAGAGGCTGTGAAATTCGCTCGTCAACTCTCTGCCAACCGTGGAACCATTTTGATGGTCGGCACAAAGCGCCAGGCGCGTGAGATTGTTGCCACTGAGGCTCGTCGTGCTGGCGTGCCCTTCGTTGAGCAGCGTTGGTTGGGTGGCATGCTCACCAATTTCAAAACTGTTAAATCCTCCATCAAGCGCTTGAAAGAGATGAAAGTGCAGCAAGAGGCTGGACTGGACGCCATGTCCAAAAAAGAACAGTTGATGTTCTCTCGTGAGCTCGACAAGTTGGAAAAAGACATTGGCGGTATCCAAGACATGGCCACTTTGCCCGATGCCATTTTCATCATCGATGTGGGTTACCACAAAATTGCGGTTGCTGAAGCCAAAAAGCTTGGCATTCCCATGATCGGTGTGGTTGACTCCAATCACTCACCTGAAGGCATTGACTTTGTAATTCCTGGCAATGATGACTCCTCCAAGGCGGTCACTTTGTATGCTCGCGCGATTGCGGATGCCATTCTTGAAGGGCGTGCAAACGCCGTTCAAGAGGTGGTCAATGCAGTGACCGAGCACGATGAGCACGAAGAGGTTGAGTCTGCATAAACGCAGCAACCCCTTTCATCATTAAAAGGGAGGGGCTCAGTGAAGCCCCTTTTTAGCGACTCATTGAGTCTGGTAAGTTTGAATTGAATTCGGAGAATTTTTAAAATGGCAACAATCACAGCAAGCATGGTGGCCGAATTAAGGGCCAAAACTGATGCTCCCATGATGGAGTGCAAAAAGGCGTTGACGGAATCTGAAGGCGACATGGCCAAAGCAGAAGAGTTGCTTCGCGTTAAATTGGGCAGCAAAGCTGGTAAAGCCGCTTCTCGCGTGACGGCAGAGGGTGTCGTTTTCTCTCACATCGCAGGCCACACTGGCGCTTTGATCGAAGTCAATTGCGAAACCGACTTTGTGACCAAAAATGACAGCTTCTTGGCCATGGCACAAGCTGCTGCAAAATTGTTGGTCGAGCACCCCGTTGACAGCCTTGAGGCTTTGGGTGCTTTGTCTTACGCTCAAGACGGCTTTGGTCCCACTTTGGAAGATGTGAGAAAGGGTTTGATTGGAAAGATTGGCGAGAACATGAGCTTTCGCCGCTTCAAGCGTTTCAACGCGGGTCACTCTCTTACCACTTATTTGCACGGCACGCGCATTGGCGTGATGGTCGAGTTCACAGGGGATGAGTCTGCTGCTCGTGATGTCGCCATGCACGTCGCTGCCATGAAGCCCGTGTCTTTGACCTCTCAAGAGGTTCCTGCTGAACTCATCGAGCGCGAGCGCTCAGTTGCTACTGCCAAGGCGCAAGAGTCTGGCAAGCCAGCTGACATTGCTGCCAAGATGATTGAAGGTGCCGTTCAAAAGTACTTGAAGGAAGTGTCTTTGTTTGATCAACCCTTTGTGAAGAACGACAAACAAACGGTCCAACAAATGCTCAAAGCCGCCAACACCGAGGTGAAGTCATTCACCTTGTACGTGGTTGGTGAAGGAATTGAGAAAAAGGTCGATGACTTTGCCGCCGAGGTGGCTGCTCAAGTCGCTGCTGCAAAACAAGCCAGTTAATAAATAAGGGGACTTAGGTCCCCTTTTTTTAAGCCCTGATTTTCCATCATCCCTTAACATCACAACTGCCAGGAGTTTTGTTTCATGAAATCAAACGCACCAACTCATCACCGTATATTGTTAAAACTCTCGGGTGAAGCGCTGATGGGGGACGATGCGTTTGGAATCAACCGGGCAACAATTGTGAGAATCGTCGAGGAGATTGCAGAGGTCACGCGCTTAGGCGTCCAAGTCGCGGTTGTCATTGGTGGAGGCAATATCTTTCGAGGTGTTGCAGGTGGCTCGGTGGGCATGGACCGAGCAACAGCGGATTACATGGGCATGCTGGCCACGGTCATGAATGCGCTTGCACTGGGAGACACCATGGAAAAAGCGGGTCTCACTGCTCGGGTGATGTCTGCCATTGGCATTGAGCAAGTGGTTGAGCCTTACGTGCGTCCCAAGGCACTTCAGTATTTGGAAGAGGGCAAAGTGGTGATCTTTGCTGCTGGCACGGGAAATCCGTTCTTCACAACCGACACGGCTGCCGCTCTTAGGGGGGCTGAGATTGGTGCTGAATTGGTCCTCAAAGCCACCAAAGTGGATGGCGTTTATTCGGCCGATCCCAAAAAAGATCCGACAGCCAAGTTGTTTTCTAAAATCAGTTTTGACCAAGCCATTGCTGAGAACTTGGGCATCATGGATGCCACGGCTTTTGCCCTTTGTAGGGATCAAAAACTACCTGTCAAGGTGTTTTCCATCTTTAAAAATGGTGCCTTGAAGCGGGTCGTCATGGGTGAAGATGAGGGAACTTTGGTGTACGCTTGAGCCTTAGACTCAAGTGCTTGGCCGATCTGAGCAGTGGCTGGCCTCTTCAGGGTTGAAGTTAATCGATAAGGATAAGAGATGAGTATTTCAGAGATCAAATCAACGACAGAGACCAAAATGTCTCAAAGCATTGCAGCACTCAATGGCGCGTTGAGCAAAATCAGAACCGGTCGCGCCAACCCAGGTTTGCTCGACAGCGTCATGGTTGACTATTACGGTAACCCCACACCCATTGGTCAAGTTGCCAACGTGTCTTTGTTGGATGCGAGAACCATCAGCGTTCAACCCTGGGAAAAGGGCATGGGTGCAAAGATCGAAAAAGCCATTCGTGACAGCGACTTGGGGCTCAATCCCTCAGCCATGGGTGACTTGATTCGTGTCCCCATGCCAGCCATGACCGAAGAGCGCAGAAAAGAGCTCACCAAAGTCGTTAAAAACGAGGGAGAGGGCGCCAAAATTGCCGTTCGAAATTTGCGCAGAGACGCCAATGAGCACGTCAAAAAGCTCGTCAAAGACAAAGAGGCGAGTGAGGACGATCAAAAGCGTGCTGAAGCCGATATTCAAAAAATGACCGACAAATACATCTCAGAAGTCGATAAAGTGGTGGCCTCCAAAGAGCAAGAGATATTGGCAGTTTGATCGGGCGTGTCCGCTTCACCCATGCCGCTTGCTCGTTTGAATCCATTTCATAGATTGCACCTGCGATGCTGAAGACTCGCGTTTTGACAGCATTGGTCATGTTGGTGGTTTGTCTCCCCATCTTGATCATGGCTGATGAGCGTGGCGTGAGGGCCTTGGGGTTGGTGCTCATCACACTGGGGAGCTGGGAGTGGGCTCTTTTGAATTTAAGTCAGGACCAGCGCAAGGCTCCGATCGTCTTTGCGCTCCTCACCCTAGACAGTGGCGTGTTTTTCCTCTCCAATGATTTGCTGATTGCGCCTCCCCTTTGGTGCTGGGCCGTGCTGGGTGCGACTTGGACGCTACTGACTTGGATGGTGTTCAAGGGCGGAATGAGTGCTTGGGTTCAAATTCCTGCTTGGATGAGGTGTGTCTTGGGATGGGTGGCCTTGATGGCAACTTGGATTTCATTGTGTTTGGCCAAGCATTTGGGCTTAGAGTTTTTGATGTCCACTTTGGTCTTGGTTTGGTGTGCTGACATTGGCGCGTACTTTGTTGGCCGTGCGTTTGGGAAAAACAAATTGGCCCCAGTGCTGAGTCCTGGCAAGAGCTGGGAGGGTGCGATTGGGGGTGGGGTCATCGTTTGTGTGATGGCCTTGATTTGGGTTTGGCTACCCACTCAGATCATTGGGGAGGCAGCCTTCTTTGGAGGGAGTTTGTTTGCCAAACTGTGGATGCATGGTCCAGTTGTGTTCTTCTTAAGTCTCTTGTTTTTGGTGGGCTTGAGTGTAGTGGGCGACTTGTTTGAGTCACTGATGAAAAGGGCTCAAGGCGTCAAGGACAGCAGCCATTTGCTGCCAGGACACGGTGGCATTTTGGATCGTTTGGATGCTGTCATTGCTTGCCTTCCGTGGTGTGTCTTTTTGACCCTATACTTGAGATGAGTTTCGCAGTGCCATCTCTCCTTTCATTGGAGTGCGATCGCCTCCTCACCTTGGCTTTATCCTTACTCAAGTGCCTGCCATGAAGCAAACGATTAGTATTTTGGGCTCCACAGGCTCTATTGGTCAAAGCACCTTGGATGTGATTGCTCGCCATCCTGAAAAATTTGAGGTCCATGCGCTCACCGCCAACCAAGACGTTGCTCGAATGCTAGAGCAGTGCAAACGTTTTAAGCCTCGATTGGTTGTCATGACACAGCTCGCAGCTGCCAATCAGGTGAGGGCTCAATTGCAGCAAGCGGGATTGAACACCGAAGTGCTCTCAGGCACAGGATCCTTGGATCTGGTGGCCAGTGCGCCTGAGGTGGATGTTGTGATGGCTGCGATCGTCGGCTCAGCTGGCCTGTCTTCTTGCTTGGCTGCTGCCAAGACAGGAAAAAAACTTCTACTTGCCAATAAGGAAGCTTTGGTGGTTGGAGGAGAAGTCTTCATGCAGGCTGTGCAAAGTGGCAAAGCGCGTTTGCTGCCGATTGACAGCGAGCATTCTGCTATTTTTCAGTCTTTGCCCGAAGATCCCTCCACATGGAGTGAGCGCTTGGACAAAATCATTTTGACGGCTTCCGGAGGCCCATTTCGCAATTGGCCCTTGCAAGACATTGCCAAGGCCACTGTGGAGCAAGCCTGTGCGCACCCCACCTGGGTGATGGGGCGCAAAATCAGCGTCGACTCGGCCACCATGATGAACAAAGCCTTGGAAGTCATTGAAGCCCATTACCTCTTTGGCGTAGCGCCCTCCAAAATTGAAGTGGTGATTCACCCCCAAAGCGTCATTCACTCCATGGTTCAATTCAAAGACGCATCGGTTGTTGCGCAGTTGGGCACGCCCGATATGCGCGTGCCCATTGCCTATGGTCTGAGCTGGCCCAACCGCATGGAGTCAGGTGCGAAGGCCTTGGACTTCTCAAGTCTGAGCGCCATGACCTTTGAGTCCTTTGAGGACCCAAATCACCAAGCGAGGTATCCAGGATTGGCGCTCGCCTTCAAAGCCCTTGAGCACAAAGCAGGCATGCCAGGTGTTTTGAATGCAGCCAACGAAGAAGCGGTTCAAGCCTTCTTGGATGGACGCATCTCCTTTGGGCAAATCCATCAAGTCAATGTAGCAACCCTTGAGGCTTACTCGCCCAAGGCACCTGTTGATTTGGCCGATCTGATGGGCATTGATCAAGAGGCCAGACGTGTGGCCCAGTCTCAAATCGAGGTCTTAAAGGCGTGTTGAGTTTCCTCAGCCTTTTGCTCGCATTGGGGCTTTTGATTGGCGTGCACGAGTACGGGCATTACAAAATGGCCGTGGGTCTTGGGGTGGGTGTTGAGCGCTTCTCCTTTGGATTTGGTCCCATTTTGTTCAAAAAAACCTTTGTGGCTGCAAAACCTTGGGGCAGGTCCAAAAGCGATCACACGCCTTGCACTTCAGAGTTTGTGCTCTCTTTGTTTCCTTTGGGCGGATATG
>CAIPII010000003.1 GCA_903865035.1 uncultured Burkholderiales bacterium
ATGATTTTCAAGGGGAGTCCAGCTCGGTGGCCTCTTTTCACGCCAGTTTGGCCAAGAGTGTTTTCAGAGGTTTAGGCGGATTCAGCAGACCTTGTGTGCTGTTGAGTGGAGGAGAAACGACGGTGACCTTGGGTGGAACAACGAAAGGCAAAGGACAAGGCGGTCGTTCCAGTGAGTTTTGTCTGTCGTTGACCCAGGCATTGCAAGGCTGTGAAAACGTATGGGCTCTCAGCGCAGACACGGATGGAATTGATGGCGTGAGTGAGAGCGCTGGCGCAATCGTCACACCCACAACCCTGGCGCGCGCAAGCGCTTTGGGCTTGGACATTAAAGACCATTTGGCACGGCACGATTCGTTTGACTTTTTCAATCGTTTGGGAGATTTGGTGACCACGGGTCCTACCTTTACCAACGTCAACGATTTCAGAGCTTTGTTGATTCTGTAGGGTGTGTGGCGTCATTTTGGTGCAGTGCAAAGTCTTGATAACCAAGATTGGTGCAAAAAAAGGAGGTCCAGCATCAAAACAGAAAATTTTGCTCCTTTCTTGACATATAGTATCTGTCATATTCAATGTCAAAGCCAATAAATTGGCACCAAGATTGCATTGACTGATCATTGAAGCATTCACACAGGCGCAACCACACATGACCGCACGATTGGAGCTAACGTCCATTACCAAGCGTTACCCCTCAGTCATTGCCAATGACGGCATTTCTTTGAAAGTTGAGCCTGGTCAAATCCACGCCGTTTTGGGTGAAAACGGTGCAGGCAAATCAACCCTCATGAAAATCATCTATGGCGCGGTCGCGCCTGATGAGGGCCGAATAGCCTTGAACGGGCAAGAAGTGCTCATCAAAAATCCTGCTCAAGCCCGATCTCTGGGTGTGAGCATGGTGTTTCAGCATTTCAGTTTATTTGAGAACTTCACGGTTGCTCAAAATGTGTGGCTAGGGTTGGATCAATCCTTGGACTTGAAGGCTGTGACGAGTTTGATCCATGAAAAAGCCTCTGCCTATGGCTTGGACATTGAGCCCACTAGGGTGGTGCATTCTTTGAGTGTTGGGGAGATGCAAAGGGTGGAGATCATCCGAGCCTTGCTCACCAACCCGCAGCTCTTGATTTTGGATGAACCCACTTCTGTTCTCACGCCTCAAGCGGTTGAGAAGTTGTTTGAGGTGCTTCAAAAGATTGCTTCTGAGGGGTGCAGTATTTTGTACATCAGTCACAAGCTCGATGAGATTCGCCAATTGTGCTCTGCCTGTACGGTGCTCAGGGGAGGGCGAGTCACAGGTTTTTGCAATCCTCAATTCGAGAGCAACGACTCATTGAGTCGCTTGATGATTGGGGCAGAGGTGCCCACCTTGGTTAGAACTCAAAACGCAAGTGGCTTGTTGGCGCTCAAAGTCAGAGATTTATCTCTGGCCAGCACCGAGCCCTTTGGGGTTGATTTGTCGCACATCGATTTGAGTGTGCACGCTGGCGAGGTCGTTGGAATTGCTGGTGTATCGGGCAATGGACAAGGAGAGCTCTTACAGGCTTTGTCTGGCGAGGACGCTCGAGCGCCTTCCTCATCCATCTCCATTTTTGATGCATCTGTAGGCGCTTTGGACCCCAAGGCGCGCCGCGATTTGGGGCTTCACTTTGTGGCTGAAGATCGACTCAACCGTGGGGTGGTGGCTTCAATGAGCCTTGAGGACAATATGCTTCTCACGCGAAGAGAGAGTGTTGGTCGCAATTGGTTGGGTTGGATTGACAAGGGGCTGCTCACAGCGCAAACCCAAGAGATCATCCGACGCTTTAACGTCAAGGCTGCGGGCTCCCATGCGCGAGCGAGTTCTTTGTCGGGTGGAAATCTACAGAAATACATAGTCGGTCGTGAAATTGACGCTGATCCAAAGGTCTTGATCGTCTCTCAGCCCACTTGGGGTGTGGATGTGGGGTCATCGATGCAAATTCGCAGCGAAATCATGGCTTTGAAAAACAAAGGATGTGCGGTGTTGGTGGTCAGTGAGGACCTCGATGAGCTCTTTGAGATGTGTGATCGTTTGTATGTGATGGCCAAAGGCAGAATGTCTTCTAGCTTGGATCAGTCTCAAATGGAGCGCTCAAGGGTGGGTGTTTGGATGAGTGGACTTTGGGAGGAGAGCGATGCAGTGGCGTCTACAAGCGAGAGCTGAACCCTCCACATTTTGGCAAGTGGGCTCTGTCGTTTTGGCCTTGATGATCACGGTGGTGCTGGGCATCATCATGTTTGGGGCGTTGGGAAAAGACCCTGCTCAAGCATTGCTCGTGTTTTTTTGGGAGCCCATCAGGTCCACCTACGCTTTGGGAGAATTGCTGGTCAAAGCCACTCCACTGCTTTTGATTGCCTTGGGGTTGGGCGTTTGCTTCAAGGCCAATGTCTGGAATATCGGTGCTGAAGGTCAGTACGTGATGGGGGCCATTTTTGCATCTGGCGTTGCCTTGCAAGCCAGCCCTGAGACTTCATCGTGGATTGTGGTGTTGATTTTGGTGGCCGGTGCTTTGGGGGGGATGCTTTGGGCGGCCATCGTTGCATGGCTTTACGATCGTTTCAACGCAAACGAAATTTTGGTGAGTTTGATGCTCGTCTACGTTGCCATCATGGTGCTCAGTTATTTGGTTTACGGTCCTTGGAAAGATCCACATGGATACAACTTTCCGCAGTCCAAATCTTTTGAGGCTGTCACCCATGTTCCTCGCTTGATTGCGGGTTCGCGCTTGAGCATTGGCACCTTGATCGCATTGGTGCTGGCGGGACTCACCTGGGTATTTTTGAATCGCACCCAAGCAGGTTTTGCTTTGAAAGTGAGTGGAATGGCGCCAATGGCTGCCAGGTTGAGTGGGATGTCAGCGAAAAAGAATTTGTATTTTGCGCTTCTTTTCTCTGGGGCGTTGGCTGGCTTGGCAGGTGCGTTGGAGGTGAGTGGTCCCATAGGGCAGTTGACGCCTTATGTTCCAAGCGGGTATGGTTTTGCAGCCATCATTGTGGTGTTTGTGGGGCGCATGAATCCTTTGGGAATCGTGTTGTCCTCATTGCTCATGAGCATGTTCTACATTGGGGGAGAGTTGGCCCAGTCCAGGCTTGGACTGCCAAAGTCCCTCACTGGCGTTTTCCAAGGCTTATTGCTCTTTTCTTTGCTCACTTGCGACACCTTGATCATGTATCGAATTGAAGGTCCGGGTATTTTCAAGCGAAAACTCGCCTCACCCCAAGGTCCTTCTCAATCCTAATAATCATCACCACATGGACCTCTACGCTTTACTCATCGCAGCCACCCTGAATGCCGGGACCGTCTTGGCCTTGGCCGCTTTGGGATTGTTGATCAATGAAAAAGCGGGGGTTCTCAATTTAGGTGCCGAGGGCATGATGCTTTGCTCTGCTGTGGCGGGTTTCATTTGTGTGGTGCACACTGGCCATCAAGTGTTTGGATTTGCCGCAGGCATGCTTGTGGGCGCTTTGATGGCTGGCCTTTTTGGGGCGTTGGTGATTGGTCTCAACGCCAATCAGTACGCAACCGGTTTGGCCCTGAGTTTGCTTGGAGGTGGGCTCTCAGCTTTTGTGGGTGTACCTTATGTTCAGGCCAAATTGCCCAGCAGCACTGCATATTCAGTTCCCGTCTTGGATCAAATTCCATTGATTGGGCCAGCTCTTTTTCAGCATCACCCCATGGTCTACATCACCATAGGCTTGGCAGTTTTGATCGCTTACGTTTTTCATAAAACTCGCTTTGGATTGATTTTGTTGTCCGTGGGTGACTCCCCTTCATCGGCTCATGCGCTTGGCTATCCGGTGCGTTGGATCCGCTGGTGGGCGGTGGTCGTGGGTGGAGCGTTGTGTGGATTATCTGGCGCCTACTTGTCCTTGGTTTACACCCCTTTGTGGGTGGAGGGCATGGTGGCTGGTAAGGGCTGGATTGCACTTGCGCTCACCACCTTTGCAACTTGGAGGCCCGGGCGCGTGCTCTTGGGTGCCTATTTGTTTGGTGGCGTCACGATGCTACAGTACCAACTGCAAGCTTTGGGCCTTGAGGTGCCCAGTCAATTTCTGACCGTCATGCCCTATTTGGCAACGATCGTGGTGTTGGTTTTGATCTCCAGTAACCCCAGATGGATCCGCTTGAATCGACCCGCCTCCATAGGACAACCATTTTTTCTCAACTCTCATTGAGGGTTTATTTTCTTAACTCACTTCACTTTAAAGGAACTTGATCATGACCTTGAACTCAAAACGCACATGGCTTCGACTGGGCGCGTTGACAGCCGTCTCTTTGGCATTGCTCACAGCGTGTGGCAAAAAAGAAGAGGCTCCTGCGAAAGCAGACGCAGCAAAGGCTGAGCCTTTGAAGATTGCTTTTGCCTACATCGGTCCCGTGGGTGATGGTGGTTGGACTTTTGCCCATGACAATGGTCGCAAAGCACTTGAAGCCGCTTTGGGTGACAAGATCAAGACCTCGTTTGTGGAAAACGTGCCTGAGTCTGCTGACGCAGAGCGCGTGATGAAGGACTTGGCCTCACAAGGCAACAAGTTGATTTTTGGCACCACCTTTGGTTACATGGATCCCATGCTCAAAGTGGCGCAAGATTTTAAAGATGTGAAGTTTGAGCACGCCACAGGTTACAAGACCAGTGAGAATTTGCGCACCTATGACAGCCGTACTTATGAAGGCGCATACATGGCGGGTATCGTTGCGGGTTCAATGACCAAATCCAATACTTTGGGTATCGTTGGCTCAGTGCCAATTCCTGAAGTGATCAGAAACATCAACAGCTTCACCATGGGTGCGCAATCTGTGAATCCCAAGGTCAAAACAAAAGTGGTTTGGGTCAATGAGTGGTTCAATCCACCCAAAGAAACCGAAGCGGCGACTTCTTTGATCAACGGTGGCGCAGACATTTTGTTCCAAAACACCGACTCTCCTGCTGTGCTCAAAACTGCAGAAGAAAAGGGTAAGCGCGCTTTTGGTTGGGACTCCGACATGACCGCCTATGGTCCCAAGGCTCACTTGGCTTCAGCTGTGATCAACTGGGGTCCATACTACATCAAAGCCACACAGGACTACATGGCTGGCACCTGGACCGGTGGCAGCAGTTCATGGTGGGGTGTTAAAGAAGGAGCCATTGATTTGGTCTCGATTGCAGCCGACGTGCCTGATGCAGCAAAAGCCAAAGTCGAAGAAGTCAAAAAAGGTTTGAAGGATGGTAGCTTTGCCATTTGGAAAGGCCCCATCGTTGACAACCAAGGTAAAACCATTTTGGCCAAAGATGAAGTTGCAGACGACAAATTCTTGGGTGGCGTGCACTTTTATGTGAAGGGTGTTGAGGGCAAAGTGCCCGGCGACGACAAGAAATAAGCCACGCGATTTTGTGGCAGCAAGGAGGATGTTTGCATTCCTTCTTGTTGCGCACAATCACAAAGCCCACAACAAGCAGCAATGCAAGTCGTGGGTTTTTTTGTATCAAAAGCCAGAAGGCATCACCATTGCGATTGCATAATAGAGCTACAAATCCTTTTGATTGGAAAGTTTGAATCATGAATGTGCAAGCCACCAAACCTTTGAATACTCGCCTCGAGACACTCCTTAGAGGGATGCCAAAAACAGAATTGCATATTCACATTGAGGGTTCCTTGGAGCCAGAGCTCATTTTTGCTTTGGCCAAACGCAATCAAGTCACACTGCCTTTTAAAGATGTGGACTCACTCAGAGCTGCCTATGATTTCAAAGATTTGCAAAGTTTCTTGGACATTTACTATGCAGGTGCGAGTGTTCTCCTTGAAGAGGAGGATTTTTATGACATGACTTGGGCTTACCTCAAGCGCGCTCACAGCGAAGGGGTTGTGTACGCTGAAATTTTCTTTGATCCCCAAACGCACACCCATCGCGGAGTTGCGGTGTCCACGGTCATTGAAGGCATCGATCGGGCTTGTCAACACGCCAAAACCACACTTGGGATTGAGTCAGCTTTGATCATGTGCTTTTTACGGCACTTGGATGAGGACGATGCTTTGAAGACGTTGCAAGAAGCGCTTCCCTTTTTGGATCGATTGATTGGAGTTGGCTTGGATTCGAGTGAACTTGGTCATCCTCCAGAAAAGTTTGAGCGCGTGTTTGCCAAGGCTCGTGCCCTGGGCCTCAAAGCCGTGGCTCATGCAGGTGAGGAGGGGCCAGCAGCTTACATTTGGGGTGCACTCAAGGCCTTGGGGGCTGAGCGCATCGATCACGGGGTGCAGTGCGTTCAAGACGATCAGCTCTTGGCTGAGCTCAAGCGCACCCGAGTCCCTCTGACCGTTTGTCCTTTGTCCAACGTCAAATTGTGCGTTTACGACAACTTATCCCAGCACCCCATCAAAAAACTCTTGGACATGGGCTTGTGCGTCATGGTCAATTCCGATGATCCAGCCTATTTTGGAGGGTACATCAATGACAACTACATTGAACTCTTCAAAGCTTTGGACATGAACGAGGACGATGCGATTGCCTTGGCTGCTTGCTCCATTGAAGCGGCCTTTGTGCCTCAGTCCAAAAAAGATCTTTGGTTGGGTCAACTGCAAGCCTTCCACCAGAGTTTGACTTGATCGATTTGCGCTTGGAGCTTCATGACAAATCAACGCGTCATTGTCGGTGCTGGAATTGGGGGGCTGGCAGCGGCCATCGCCTTGGGGTTGAAGGGACAAAGCACGACGATTTTTGAGCGCAGCGCCACTCACTCAGAATTTGGCGCGGGCATTCAATTGGGCCCCAATGCACTGCGCAGGCTCCAAGCCTGGGGTTTGATGCCAGAGTTGAAGCGTTTTGCGGCCACTCCGAAGGCCATCGAGGTCCACGACTGGAGTCAATCAAAGCCTTTGGCTCGAATGGCACTGGGCGATGAGTTCAAGGCGCGATATGGATTGCCTTATTTGAGCATACACCGAGGTGATTTACATGCCATGCTGTTGTCTCGCCTATTGGCCGTGGGACAAACAGAAGTGCGCATGGGTCATCAGCTTCAATCCATTGAGCAAAACAATCTGAGCGTGCACTTGAAGTTCAAAAAGGCTTCTGATGGCGAGCTGCTTACAGACATTCAATCCCAGGAGGTCTTGGCTTGTGATGGCATCTTCAGCACTGTTCGTCAAGCCATTTGGCCAAATCGTGCGTTGAACAACACGGGAGACATTGCATACCGTGCTTTGGTCCCCCAGCACATGTTGCCAC
>CAIPII010000004.1 GCA_903865035.1 uncultured Burkholderiales bacterium
CAAGGCCAAGCGGTTTTGACGCACCTCTAGCTCAGGCGCATTGACCATCACCGCATCAAAGAAATGATCCACGCTGGACTTCAAAGGCGCCAAACTGGTGAGGGATTCGGTGTATTTTTTCTGCAAGAAAAGCGCATTGGCGATGGGCAGTGTTTGGGTCATGGCGTCAAAGAGCGCTTTCTCAGCACCCTCCCCAAGCAATGCCGCATTGAGGGGCACAGGCGCATCCTGCGACTTTTTGAGGATGTTTGAAATTCGTTTGTTGGCAGCGGCCAAGGCTGGCGCTTCAGCAAGCAAAGCAAATGCCCTCACCGCTTGTAGTCGCAAGTCAATGTCGGTGAGCAAATCGGGTTTCAATGAAAGCACCGCATCAATCTCCTTGACGCCGTACCCAGACTCCTTCAAGGCTCCCGCCAATCGATCAAAGAAGAAGGCCTTCAGCGCATCAAGCACCGACTCCCAACCGCCTTGTGGCTCATGTCCAGCAAAGGCTTGTGTGGTGTCAGCAAGCATTCGAGTGAGAGAGAGGTTCAAACCTTTCTCACGGATGATGCGAATCACACCCAAAGCGTGTCGTCTGAGCGCATAGGGGTCTTTATCCGCCGTGGGCTGTTGACCAATGGCAAACAAGCCCACCAAAGTCTCGAGCTTGTCGGCCAACGCCAGAACCACACCCACCACATCTCTTGGCAAGTCATCGCCTGCAAATCGAGGTCTGTAGTGGTCTTCAATGGCCATGGCCACATCCGTGGGGTAGCCATCGTTCAAGGCATAGTACTGACCCATGATGCCTTGCAATTCGGGAAACTCGCCAACCATGTCGGTCAACAAATCGACCTTGGCCACTCGTGCCGCATGCTCCACACTTTTGACTTGAGCCGCACTCAACGCACCCAAGCCCAAGAGCTCGCTAGAGAGCGTCTTGGCAATGCTCAAAACCCGCAAGCTTCTCTCACCTTGGGTGCCAAGCTTTTGGTGATAAACCACTTTACCCAAGCCCGCCACGCGAGACTCCAAGCTGGTTTTCTTGTCTTGTTCAAAGAAAAACTGTGCATCTGAGAGCCTTGGGCGCACCACGCGCTCATTGCCAGAGATCACTTTACTGGGGTCTTTGGGACTGATGTTGCTCACCACCAAGAAATGGTTGGCCAACTTGCCTGCCGCATCTATCAGCGGAAAGTACTTTTGATTGGCCTTCATGGTCAAGATCAAACACTCTTGGGGCACTTGCAAGAAAGCCTCTTCAAATTGACAGGTGAGCACATTGGGTCGCTCAACCAAAGCACAGACCTCATCCAAAAGCGCCTCATCCTCAATCACCGTCAAGCCCGAGCCCAAGGTTGTGGCACTTTGAAGGAGTTGAGAGCGGATGTTTTCTTTTCTTTTGCTGTAAGAGGCGATCACCGCACCCTCTTCGAGCAAGGTTTGCTCATAGCTTTGTGCACTTGAGATCTCTAGCACTGGGGCCTTGGCCTCAAAGCGATGTCCTTTCGTGTGCCGAGTCGCCTTCAAACCCAAGGCCTCAAGCGGCAACACGTCTGAGCCGTGCAACGCAAGCAGTCCATGCACAGGACGCACAAAATTCACACTGCTCCAGCCCGGCAACTCACAGCCTTGGTGCAGTTGGTAACTCATGACCTTGGGGATGGGCAACTTGGAGATGGCTTCGTTCAACGCTTTTTGCGCGCCATCGACCAAGCTCACGCCATTTTGTATGCTCTTGACCCACAACTGCTCAGTCTTGCCGTCGCCAATGATCAACAAGTCAGACACACCCAAGTGGCCCAATCCCAATGCGTTCAGTTTTTTGCTGAGCGCTGGAGTGGGCGCGCCCTCTGGCGTCAAGCCGACCGACTTGGGCATGAGTTTTTGCTCCACCTCTTTGGCTGGAGCCTCGCTCAAAACACCATGCACCAAAACACCCAAACGTCTGGGTGTGGCAAAGGACTCGAAGTGGGCACCCTCTTGGAGCAAATCTTGTTTTTTCAATTCGTCGACCAAGACCTTGCTGAAGGCTTGGTCCAATTTGGCCAACGCCTTGGGAGGCAACTCTTCGACCAAAAGCTCAATCAGTAACTCGTTGTGGGAAATGGCGCTCATGCTTTTTCCCCTTCTTTTTTAGGCATTGCATTGACCCAGTCTCTTGGCGCCAAGGGAAATCCCAGTCGCTCTCGGCTCTCGTAATAGCTTTGGGCCACCGCTCTGGCCAAGTTTCGAATGCGTGTGATGTAACCCGCGCGCTCGGTCACAGAGATGGATCCCCGAGCATCCAAGAGGTTGAAGGTGTGCGCCGCTTTGAGCACTTGCTCATAGGCCGGCAAGGCCAACTGAACCGACATCAAATGCTGAGCTTGTTTTTCATGGGCACCAAAGGCGTGGAGCAAGAACTCCACATCGCTGTGCTCAAAGTTGTAGGCAGACTGTTCTTGTTCGTTTTGCAAATAGACGTCGCGGTATTTGAGTCCTTCGGTCCAAGTGAGGTCATAGACATTGTCCACACCTTGGAGGTACATGGCGAGTCGCTCCAATCCGTAAGTGATCTCTCCCGTGATGGGCTGGCAGTTGATGCCTCCGACTTGTTGGAAGTAGGTGAATTGGGTGACCTCCATGCCGTTGAGCCACACCTCCCACCCCAAGCCCCAAGCACCCAAGGTTGGGTTTTCCCAATCGTCTTCCACGAAGCGAATGTCATTGTTTTTCAAATCAAAGCCCAAGGCCTCCAAAGAGCCCAAATACAAGTCCAAGATGTTTTCAGGCGCAGGCTTCAAAACCACTTGGTATTGATAGTAGTGCTGCAGTCGGTTTGGGTTTTCACCATAACGCCCATCTTTGGGTCTGCGGCTGGGTTGCACATAAGCGGCCTTCCAGGGCTCAGGGCCCAAAGCACGCAAAAAGGTTGCGGTGTGCGAGGTTCCAGCTCCCACCTCCATGTCATAGGGTTGCAGCAAAGCACAGCCTTGTTGACCCCAATAGTTTTGAAGCGTGAGAATGATCTGTTGAAAATGAAGCATGTCTGATGTTGATCTGGTTTGGGGTGGAGTCGCGTGCATTGTGCGCTCTTCTCCACCGTGTTGTGACGCGCCCATGCAAGCTTGAACTCGTCTGCCCCTTGAGGGCTCGCCCGATTTTACTTTCCTTTGTCCAGCATTGTGGCCTTTGTTCAGGTGCAAGCTAGATTTTCAGCAAGCCCCTTTGGCGCATCAAAATCAGGCCCTCGATGAAGACAACGAACCC
>CAIPII010000005.1 GCA_903865035.1 uncultured Burkholderiales bacterium
GATGCAGTTCACTCAGGTGAACATCCATGAACGAGTTGAACTCCTGTCTCCTGCCCAAGCTTGAGAGCATGTGCTCGCACTCGTACCGATCCACTACTTGTTCATTTGAACTTGAATACAGCATTGGGTCTCCGAAAAAACATATCTTTTTGTGCGGTGCAACTCATGACGCAAAAGGGCCATGAGATTCAATTTCACCTGGTCCAAATCCATTGACTCAAAACTTAGGTTTGATCAAGATGGCGACACTCCACATTTTAAAAGAATTATCAAAAGCAGTAAGTAAAAACCCTAGAGCAAAGGGCAATTTACTTGAAAAATCGAAAAATTTAAACCTAAATGATTCACCTTCAATCCCCTTTAAACATCACATAAAAATGCTGCATTGCAACAATATGCCCTCTTATCCTAAAGGCTTTAGACGCGCGCGAGGCAAGCAAGGTGCGCATCCAAATACTCATCAAAAATATAAAAAATAAAAGAGACATTCAAACTTCAAAGACTTTAAGAGCATGCATTAACGCAAAGCCCGTCGAATCTGTTGACCAAAATAAATAAATATCTTCGTCAACAGACTTCAACTCGAGTTCGTTTTAGGAGTACTTCATGAATTTTTCGTGAAGACATTTGAAACCAACCACTCAAAGGATGAAGATATGAAAAACGCAAACACACTCAAAACCACCGTGTCTACATTGCTCGCTGTCTCAAGCCTTGCGCTTGCCTTGGGCACAAGTGGCTTGGCACAAGCCGCTACCACCGAGGGCACTGCAACGACTGTTAAAGCTGCGCCAACAATGAACAGCACTGCAACCAGCGCACCCAAGGCCACAATGAGCACGCCAGCAACCAGTGCATCAACGCCCGCACCTGCAGCGTCCAGTGGAACCACACCAGCGGCAACGGGTGCAGCACATGCAGTGGATGCAAAACCGAAGAAAACACACAACGTGAGTGAAAACAAACACACAAGCACTCAACATGCAAGTGCACTCAAGGGCACAACACACGCGGCCACTCCCAGTGCCAAGGCTGGCGTTGCGATCAAATAACTTGCCCCAAGCCTGAACACTCACTCAACACTTGGGTGTTGAGTGAGGTTTTTTTGTACTTTGTCCCAAATATCCAAATCATAAAAAATCAGTGATCACGACACTCCACTGCCTGCCACAAGCTTGCTGCACCGAGTTGTTGTACAAACAGTTGCCCATCGTTTGCAAGGGCGGCACAAAACCACCCATTCCGCCCAACTCGGCCATGCTGGCTTGAAACTGTTCCACATAAGCTTGCAGTGGAAGGCTCACTTTGGGAACGCCTTGGGTCATCAGTTGCCCGTTTTGCACGGGGGACATGAACATGAAGACTTCATCGGCCCCAGTGGGCACATTTAAATGTGTGACTTGCCGAAAAGCTGCAACCCACCTGTTGTTCCCTTTTTGTGTGGGCATGCTCGATGGCCAAAGACCCCGAGCTTGCAAGAGCGTTGAATCAATCACACAAGTGCGCTTGAGTGCATCAAAGCTTGGCGTCAAAGTGAGCCCATCCAAGGAGACGTTGACCGCACAGTAAGTGCTGCCGGTTTGAGATTGTCCTGACATCACAAGCTCAATGGCCGCACGATTGGCAACCCAATACTGGCTCACCAACTGAGAAAAAGCGGCCATCGACTCTGCCTCATCGTGTGCTGCATTCAAACGTTGCACACGCGCACCCAACGCCACGGCACCCAAAACAATGATGGCCATCAAAGACAAGCTCACCATCAATTCCAACATCGCAAAGCCGCGAATTGAGCCCAGCCCTTTTTTCTCTTTGAAGAGAAGCCTTGTGTGGATGAGTTTCATTTGCACAAGCCTTGGGATTGATTCAACTCATCCATGTAGCGCAATGTCGCTCCTGTGGTTTGATTTTTAAGCGTTGGATCAATGGGCAACCACTTCAGGCCATGTGCGCTCATGAACTGAGTCTGCATGCCAAGCGCCCTCTCACCCAAAGGTGAGCACACCACCCAAGTGCGATCGGTCAACACGAGGACTCTCCACAATTGAGAAAAAGAATGCACCTTCAATGCATCTGGCAATGCATCAGAACTTGACAAATCCGCCCAATACAACTCGCCAGCACCCCCTTTGTAATTGGACATGAAAGCACTTGCGGCAAACAAAAACAACCGGTAATCGTCAACTTCACTGGAGGCCAAGCTCACCATTTGAGCCTGCCTCATCACAAGCCAATTCCAGTCCAGTTGCGTCCAAATCATCCCCAACATCAAACCACAAGCAAACACCCAGTTCTGCATGATGAATGCCAATCAGTTCATTGGGTAATAGCGTGTGCAAACTATCGCTAAAGGAGTTGTTTTTTGAAATGCTGAAACCGCAGAATTGGGAGCTTCAGCTAGAGAAAAAAATTGATTTGAATCGTTTGAAGTCCAATAAAACATCATTGGTAAGTTGCTAACGAACTGTGCGAGCTCGTTCACACTGGGCAAATACCAACCCGAGCCCATGCCAGAGCAAGTGTCTTCGATCGAGCCGTGGGTGTAGACGTTCAAGATGTTCGTTTTGTTTTGAA
>CAIPII010000006.1 GCA_903865035.1 uncultured Burkholderiales bacterium
CTGGCTGAGCAGGAATTTGAAAGGGGTGTGGCATCTGCAGTCCGACTGCAGATGAATTTGACAGCGCAATTGAAAAATATTCCGCTCAATATTAAATGTAAGCAAATTAAATTGCGGGTACCAATGCGGGTACCAGAAAACATAAATGGGAATTAGCGCTTTTAACTATATGATTTATATGGGTATTATTTTAAAGACTGGCGGAAAAGGAGGGATTCGAACCCTCGATACGGCAAAAACCGTATACTGGATTTCGAGTCCAGCGCATTCGACCACTCTGCCACTTTTCCTATCGAGTGACCTGTTTTAGAGAGGTCTGAATCAAACCAAATCCATGTCACCCAAGAATTGACCGCCACGCTCAATTTGGATGTCCCCATATTGCAAGGACCCGGAGACTTTACCTGTTGAGCGGATAATCAAAAGCTCGCGACTGATGACCTTTTGGTTGAGTTGACCATGTACGTCCACCAAATTGGCTGTCGTGTTCCCAGACACTGAACCAGACGGGCCAATGAATACGTCTTGCGCTTCAATGTCACCCTCGATGTGGCCATCGATTTTGGCTTGATTGGGGGCTTTGATCGAGCCTTGAAACGTGACTCCACGGCCAATAAAAATGCTATTTTTGGAGGTGTTATCGTTCATTTGGTGGACTCAGTTGGTGTTGTAGGTGATGTCAATGATAATTCAAATGCTCAAAATTTTTAAGGGCTTTGGTCAAAAACCCCTTAAATATTGACATGTTGCAAGCCAGATACATCTGAACTTTGCGCAGGAAAGATCAGGATTCAGGCAACTCAATTTTGACTTCAAGAACTTCCAAGTTGTCTTGTCGCTCAAAGTTCACTTTGATGTCTTTGGGATCAATGGAGACGTACTTGGAGAGAACGGCGACCAATTCGCGCTGCAAGTCAGGCAGATAGTCAGGTGAATTGCTTCTCCCATTGCCTCGCTCATGGGTCAAAATGAACTGAAGTCGCTCTTTGGCCTGGCTTGCGGTCTTTTTTCTTTCGCCGAGTAAAAAGGACAAAATGGACATGAATCATCTACCTCCAAACAAGCGTTTGAGGAGACCTGGCTTTTGAGCCTCGGTGAATTTCATGGGAACGTCTTCCCCAAGGAAGCGAGACACCACGTCTTTGTAGGCATCAGAGACGTCGGTGTTGTTCAAGTGAACCGCTGGCACACCTTGATTGGAAGCTTGCAATACGCTCTCGGACTCGGGGATCACACCAATGAGGGGAATGCGCAAGATGTCCTTGATGTCTTCCAAAGAAAGCATTTGACCTTCTTCAACGCGGCTGGGATTGTAGCGAGTGATCAAAAGGTGCTCTTTGATGGGATCTGCACCTTGAATGGCGCGGTTGGTTTTGCTGCTGAGCATGCCCAAAATGCGGTCTGAGTCTCTGACGGAGGACACTTCTGGGTTGGTGACCACCAATGCCTCATCGGCATAGTGCATGGCCATCATGGCGCCAGTCTCAATTCCCGCAGGAGAATCGCAAACGATGTAGTCAAACTCCATGTTTTGAAGTTCAAGCAGCACTCGCTCGACCCCATACTGGGTCAAGGATTCTTTGTCACGCGTTTGTGAAGCCGCCAAAACAAAAAGATTGTCACACTGCTTGTCTTTGATGAGGGCTTGGTTCAAGGTGGCTTCGCCGTTGATCACGTTGATCAAGTCGTACACCACTCTGCGCTCACAGCCCATGATGAGGTCCAAATTTCTCAGGCCTACATCGAAATCGATCACGGCGGTTTTGAAGCCACGAAGCGCCAAACCGGAGGAAAAACTTGCACTGGTAGTGGTTTTGCCGACTCCACCTTTGCCGGAGGTGACCACAACAATCTTTGCCATAAAAATACGCCTTTTGAACTGAAAGTAACAACAGTAAGTTTAACGGATGACGGGCTCAGTTTGTCCTCATGGGGCAAATAGATTTCACCCCAAACGCTGCATCACCAATTTTTCGCCATCCAGGGAAATTTGAGCGGCTTGGGACTGAACCTCTTTGGGCAGCGGCGTGTCACTCGTGCGGTATGTGCCGGCGATGGAGAGCAACTCTGCTTCCAAGCAAGAGGTGAAGATTCGAGCGCTTGTGTCTCCCTTGGCTCCTGCGATGGCCTTTCCTCTGAGAGGTGCATAAACGTGGATGTGTCCATCGGCCATCACTTCAGCGCCCGGGTTGACCATGGCCAAGATGATCAAGTCTCCCCCTTTGGCGTAGACGTGTTGACCCGATCTGAGCGGTTTGGTCACGACCATGGTTGTGGCATGGGGGGAGGCAGGTGCCTCAAGAACCACTTCTTTGACCACTTCTCGAACGACCTCGACTTCGCGAATTTCCACCTGGGCTGGAGCCAGTGGAGTAGAGAGGAAGCCGTCCACATCGGTGAGCCCAAGCGAGGTACCCAAGGTTTGTAACTGGGGATTTTTCGTTTTCAAGAAAAGGGGGTTCAGGTGGTGTTGTTTGAGAACTTGACAAAGGGTGCTCAAATCCAAGTTTTGTCCATCCTCTAGGTTCAATTGATCCAAGTCGATGAGAGTGGGTGCATTGCCATAAAAGTCAGGATTGTCTTTGAGTTTTTGTTCCAACTCGACTTGAATGTCCCCCAATTGAACACTTTTGACGATGAAGGAGAGTGCAGAAAGATCTACGTTTTTAATTTCAAATGCAAGAGATTTGGAGCGCATGTATGGGAAGACTGATTCGGATTGGGGAGGGTGTGCTTGAGAAAAACTCAAGCCACAGGTGAAACACTTCAGATGCGATCTTAATTCACTTTTTGCCTTTCACTCCGAGCCTTTACCGCTCAAACTTGGCAGTAACGATAGTTCATTTGTCATGAATTTGCGGTATAAATGAACTCTTCACAGGCGGATGAGAAATGATTCTCTTGGGTTCCATGCCAGTCTTTGGTTGAGTCCCGTACAAAGGTTTCTTTGAGTCAAGATTTTCAGTTACCGAGCATTTTTCAAATGGATGACGTTGTTTGGTCCGATGCAGATGCACAGCGCTTGAAAAAGCTCAGGCTTGAAGCGGGCATGGACGTGCCTGAATTATCCAAACAAAGTGCAGTCTCTGCCGCTCAAATCTCCCAACTCGAGGAGGGCGGTGACTCCTTGTTTTACAGCCCCATGATCAAATACTCTGTGGGCAAGAGATTGACCCTGTTGCTCATTCAAACCAAAGGCTTGGCTCACGGTTCAGTCCCCTTGATCGATGAGAAAGTTCAACCGAGCTCCTATTTGTACAGCAAAGAGTTGAAAGCGATAGAGGAGATGAGTCGTCGCAATTTGGATGCTCGTCCACTCTCAGATGCTCTTTTTTGGTTCAAACACCAAGGACAACTCTTTTTTCAATCCAAATACGTGCTGGCGTCTTTGATCATGCTCTTGAGCATGGCGGGCATCTCTATTTACGAAAAATTTGACAACAATGGCTCACCTGTTGAGGCTGGCTCTCGCCTTGAATTGCTGGCAAAAGACTCGGCGATCAACTTGGCCTGGCAAAAAGCCAAGGGCGTTTTTGCAGCTGGTCCAGCAAACACCGAGTCATCCAAGCCCATCGAGAGCATAAAAACCGAGTTCAAGACGACTGTTGTGGCATCAAATTCAGTGCATACTCAACCCACTCAAAGCGCGCAGTCCATCTCTACTGCGACTGCTTTGTCCACGCCCATCGCACCTGTTTTGGAGCCCATTTTCAGTTCTCAAGGCACCCAGGCCACTTTGAGCGCTGAGCAAGAGCAATGGTGTCGATCGGAGTTGGAGCAATCGCCGCTTACCTCTGTGAGCAACAGCAAACCCGCCAATTACATTTATGTGGTTGGACTCAAAGGAGCTCAGGTCTGTGTCAAGGACGCCAAAAACCGCTTGACGTGGCTTGAATTGCAAGCCGGTCAGTCACTGACCCTCACAGGCAGTGCGCCTTGGAAGCTCAAGACACACGATTGGTCCTCTTTTCAGCTCTATTTTCAAGGACGTCGAATTGCACCCCCAGCCAATGATGTCCTTCAACTGGCGCTCTTTGAAGCCACAGCAGAGTCTGTGCAGGCGTTTGCGGCCACGCAAAATTCCGCTGCTTTGCAGCAAAACCCCTGACTCCAAGCCCTTAGTGCACGGAACTGCAGGACAGCATGCATGCTTCATGTCCTGAAAAGGACGTGACCCTTCAATTGAGATTTGGCCCATGGACCATGGTTTTGAGTTTTTCTTTTTCAGGTGTTCAGGGTTAAGTTTCGATGCCTTTGTGACGATATTGATGATGAGGATATTCCCTTGCTCTTCAAATGAGCGTAAAAAAATGAACACTTTTGGATTTGTTGATGAACCCTAAAGCATTCACTTTCAAACAACTTTTATTTTTTCAATGGATAAATATGGGTTTTGAGGGTTCCAAATTTCAGCAAATTGCCTAAAATGGCATTCCCACTTTTCATTCAGAAATAACGATTCGAAATGCAGCTCATGTGGCTGTCCGGGCCCACCGGACGCATCAAAACCATCTCCATCACGGCCGCCACGATCATTCGTGTTGCGCTGGGCATTGGTGTTTTTTTGGTGATCATGGGTTTTTTGTTGAATCTTTTGGGTTTGAGAATTGCTGTCGAGCACAGCCCTGAATTGGCCAGAAGCCTAGGGGGCGTCACAACCGAGTCCGAGCAGTTGCGCATGGAGTCGGTTTACCGAGACAAGCTCGACCAGATGAAAAACGATCTCCAAGGCACGATGAAGGAGATCAAGCAGCTTGAGTCCATCAAAAACAAATTCATGGAAATCGCTGTACCCCAGGGCTTCAAAGAGAAAGCCAACCCAAAAGGTGAGAGCTTGGGTGGTCCACTTGTGCCTTTGAAGTCAACGGCCAGTTTTTTCAGGCAGCCCTTGGACATTGACATCAAGTCTGCTGAGGAAGACATTAACAATATTCATCAAGCTGTGGTGAGCATGCAAACCCAGTGGCAAGATCAGCTCAATTGGTTGCACGCTCTGCCCCTTGGAATTCCCGTCTTGGGTGACTTCCGCTATGCCAGCGGCTTTGGTGTCAGAAATGACCCTTTCACGGGTCAATTGGCCATGCACGAAGGCGTCGATTTTGCTGCTGAATCAGGCACGCCAGTCGTATCTGCAGCGGACGGTGTCGTCATTCGTTCGGGCTGGGATTCAAGTTTTGGCAATGTCATCGAGGTCAGACATGCTGAGGACTACGTGACCCGCTACGGGCACCTCAGAAAGCGCTTGGTTCAAGAAGGCGACCACGTTCAACGAGGGACAGAGTTGGGCGAGATGGGCTCAACAGGACGCTCCACCGGTCCACATTTGCACTATGAGATGTTCAAAAGCGGGCGTTTGATCAATCCCATTCAAATCATTCCTGTTAATTCGGGTTGATCCATTTAAAAGAACGGCCACATGATGTTTGAAAAGCTGAAAGACAAGTCTTTGAATACCTCCAATGAGAGGTTTGACACTTTGATTGGGAAATCGGCTCAAATTCATGGCCGTTTGGTGCTTCTTGACTCGGTCCGAATTGACGGCAAAGTCATCGGTAACATTGAGACCGCTCCGGACCACAAGGTTTCGGTGGCCATTGGGGTCACTGGAGAAGTCAAAGGCGACATCACGGCTCATCGTGTCATGGTGGCTGGCAAAATTGAAGGCAATATTTACGCAGATGAACGAGTTGAGTTTCACAAAGACTCAATTGTCCATGGCGACATTTCCTACGGCTCCATTGCCGTTGAGCACGGAGCCAAATTGCTTGGCCTGGTGATCCAAAACTCAGGTAGTGCCAATGCGCAAACGGACGCCAAAACGGTCATTCACAACGCGCAAACCATCAAAAACGCATAAAAGCGTCCCAGACCTACTCGTCTATGGTCTGGATTCACTTGACGGGGGTGCTTGGCCCATCGCGCGACCCCCTTCCTTACCATCTCGAACCCTAAAACACCTCGCCTGAGCGTTACATTGAGGCATCACATGCCTTGGCGAAACTTTGGCAGCAACGTTGCTCGTTCAAAGGCTCTTAGAGTTCCTTGGCCTTTCAATTTGTCATCTTTAAATACAAACTCTTTAAAAATGTGGCTTTTGTGAGAGAAAATGAAACAGTATGTTTCCAATAAAAATCAAAAAGTTCCAATTGTTTGTTAAAATTTTCGCCAAGGAGCTAACATGACCAATCAGCCAGAATCGTTTGAAAGCGTCGTCATTGGAGACGGCGTCGTTGTCAAAGGAACATTCACCGTTCCCGCCAAAGCCGTGATCAACGGCGTCATTGAGGGTGATTTGACAGCCGAAGAGGTCTTGGTTGGCCCAACAGGCAAAATCACCGGACGCGTATCGGCCAAAGTGCTTGATGTCCGAGGTGAATTGCACAACACCATCATCAGTGAAAAGAGCTTGATCGTTCGCTCCACTGGCAAGATCGCTGGAAAAATCCAATACGTTGAAATTGAGATTGAAAAAGGTGGAGAGATCGAAGGTTCATTGAACCAATCCGGTCCCGGTGCACCAGTGGCCTTGCCCCCGACCCAGACCTTGCCGGTCACCTGATTAAATTTTGATTTTCTGATCCCATGAGTTCTTCCAGCACACTGCGGATGTGGTTGCGCTCCATACCACACATGGTGGTTGGTGGGTGGACTCGTGACTACCAGGATGCTCGCATCATCTGGGAGCAAAGCGGGGATTTACGCTACTTCAACATCTCTGGGAAAATTCAAAGGTATTTCGTTCGTGGTGGCATTGTCCTCACGGGCTCTTTGCTTTTCATGGTGATGAGCCTTTTTTTGGTGAGCCTGAACTTCTACATTGACACCGTCAGGTTGGAGAGATCTCATCAAGCGGTTTTCAAAGCTTTGGTGAGTTCCTCTGGGGATTTGGATGCGTCAGACTCCTTGCACATGAGCGAGGATCAAATGTTGGCTTTGGCGCAAACCATTCGCGATCGGGACTTGAGCATTCGCCGTTTCGTGGACACCTCTGTCGTGGCGGTTGAGCAAGAGAACAAATCCATGAAAAATCAACTCGACGCCTCCGGTTTGACGGAGAAAGTGATCGAGATCATTCAAAGGAATTCTGCCAACGGGGGTTTCACGTCCAGCAACGAATTGTTGAAAAATCCATTGTTGCGGGGCAAGGTTGCTGACGAAATAGCCACCAATCGCAGCATGCGAGAGGTGTTGTCTGCAATGCCTTCCATGATGCCCTTGCCCAATTTCACGGTGTCCTCAGATTTTGGCATTCGTCGCCACCCCTTCACGCATCAACCCACTTTCCACACAGGTGTGGATTTGCTCAACGAGTCCACCGACGACCGGGTTCACCCCGTCAAGGCAGGTGTGGTGGTGATGTCTCAGGTCCATTCGACCTATGGAAACACCGTGGTGATTCGCCACAGCAACGGGATTGAATCGCTTTACGCGCATTTGGCGAGTATGATGGTCAAAGTTGGCGATCATGTAACGCCAGAGACAGTGATCGGGTATGTGGGTAACTCAGGTGTCTCCACTGGAAAGCATCTTCACTTGGAAATTTTAGTGGGCGGCTATCCTGTGAATCCACAAAAGGTCATTCGAACGGCACAGTATGTTCAAGATATCGAAAATCAGAAATAATAACGTTCAAGAACAGCCCAATTCCTCACTTTTAACCACGTCCCTACAAGACCCATTAGAAACAGAATTCCCTCTTGCAACTGAATCACCCCCCGTCATCAACGAGCCCAATCCTGAACCCCCTTTAATCGCCATGTCTACACCGCCCATTGAAAATTTGCCTGTATCAGGTACCCCTTTAGCTCCTGCACCCAGGACCAATATGATGGACATGTTGGCGCCTGCCAACAGCAAGCCTTCCATATTGAGTGAAGGTTTTTCTTTCCGCGGCGAGATCAATGCCAAAGGTGCCATCCACGTTGAGGGCTCACTGAATGGACAAATTCAAGTCAATGAGCTCACCATCGGTGCCAAAGGATCTGTTGAAGGTGTGGTGAGTTGCCACAGCTTACACATCAAAGGCAAGTTCGCTGGAACTGCCATTTGCAATGAACTCATCGTCACATCCTCCGCCTCGGTCGATGGACACGTGGTCTATCAAACCTTGTCCGTTCAAAAGGGTGCCTCCATCAAGGGCGAATTGCTGCTGGATAAATAATCCTTTGTGTCAAAGCAATCTCATTGAATCACCTAAGGTAGTTAGATGACGAACGATTCAGATATCAACGGCACGTTGTTGCGTCATCAGCGCGAGAGCATGGGATGGACTTTGGCTGACATGGCCGCCAAAGCCTGTTTATCCCTCAAACAAATCAAACAACTGGAAGAGGGCGGTGACACTGCTTTTTACAGTCTCTCCATCAAGCTCAATGTGGCTAAGAAAGTGGCTCAGATTCTAGGGGTCACAGAGGATGAGCTCTTCTCCAGAATCAAGGCGCCCAAGAGCTCAAGCTTGGACGAATCCATCGAGGACATTGAGGCCGAGCAATTGGCATTGTTGGCCTCTTTTGAGTCTGACTCCACTGCAGAGGAGGAAAAAAGCGCTGTTGAAATTCCACCTGTGCTCACAAGCTCCAAAGTGGTTTCACCAACACTTGCTCCCGATCCGAAAGAGACCTCCACTGAGGTCCACACCAAGACTGAAACGCCCGTTGAACCCTTGGTAACCAAGTCCGATGATGAGAGCTCACCCGCCAATGAGGGTCACAAGGATGCTCCACTCGCTCATGAGCCCTTGGTTTCTGCACCCGTGTTAAAGACGCCTGCACAAGAGGTGCGCGCTGAGGCTTCGAGTCCTGCGAACTTCTTGTCCAATGCAGACAGCCACATCACACAAGAGCCCACACCCGTGGGTATGAGTGCAGGTTTTAAATTCTTGCTCTTTGCTGTGTTGGCCTTTGCTGCCCTTGTTGTGCTCTCTCCTGAGGTGAAAAACAATTTATTGGAGTTGGGTCGCCAAAATGGCCTGCTCGAGCCCGTGAACACTCCCTCTTCTGAGACCGCCGCACCGACTCTTCCACCCTTGGACGCCAGTCAAAGTGACACGCCAGTCGAGGCGCCCAATGCGGCAGCTGCAACTGCAGCCTCAACTCCTGCAGCCTCTCAGGTGGCAAAACCAGCTTCGCCCGCAGCTCCAAGCGCTGGCAACACCAATGCGCCCAACAATTTGCCCACAAGTGCGGCTGCACCAAGCAGCCCTGTCACTCCATCACCTGCTGCGCTATCGCCCAGCTCCACCACGCCTTGAAACATAGGGATATCCCAAGATCTTCAAGCGCCCTCAAGGGCTTTACTTTGTGGGGTCATTGATGGGCTAAAAAGCTCTTTATAATGATTTGCGTTGCCGATGCAACCGCTCAGCAGGCACACAGTTTTTACATCAACTTTAAATGGAGTTTTTTTCATGACAACACGTCGCGAATTTTTCGTCAATATCAGCCTCATTGGAACAGCTCTGGTTGGTGGACATGTGTATGCTCAAGCCGCCAAAGTGGCTGAGAACGATCCCCAAGCCACTGCATTGGGTTACAAAGCAGACACCACCAAAGTGGACCAAGCCAAATTTCCCAAGCATGCAGCCACTCAGGCTTGCAAAAACTGCCAGCTCTTCCAAGGTAAAGCGACCGATGCAGCTGGTGCTTGCCCCTTGTTTGGTGGCAAACAAGTTGCTGCAACTGGCTGGTGCAGTGCTTACAGCGCAAAAGCAGCTTGATAACAGTGCAAGTGATAGAAGCCTCCTATGGCTTCTTCCTCAGCGAAAAAATCCCACTTTGAGTGGGATTTTTTTTGTCTCCTGCTCATCCAAGCCTTGAGCTCAAGTGTTCTGAGTTGGGACAGAATGTATTTTGAAAGACGCACTGGCATGGGCATAAAGTTTGCCCGTGATGTCAATGAGTTCAGCTCGTGCGCTGGCCGATTGGCTCCCAAGGTGCAGCGCACAGCCTTTCGCTCTCAGGGGGCCTATCTGGGGATTGAAGCCATTGACCATGTGAACGTTCAAGTCTGAGGTGGTGCACCACTGTCCACTCAAGAGCAAGGTGTGCACACCAGAGGAGAGAGCAGACTCCAAAATGCTGGCGAACCATCCTGCATGCACAGCGCCAAATGTGTTGTGTGCGTTCTCGTTGGGAAGGCCTTGATAGACCGCTTCGCCAGATTTGACCTCAATGAGATGGAAATTCAAGGTGCGTCCCATGGCCAAGACGGGGGAGCGTCCTTCAAGGAGCGCCGTTAAGGCTTGGAAACCCGACAATTTGGCCAAGTCTTCGCCGTTGAGTGGACCCAATGTCTCTCTCAATTTGCTTTGTCTTTGTTGGACCAAACGCAGGGCCTGCTCCCAAGGGTGGGGTGCATCGAGTGGCTTAGAGGAATTGCTGCTTACAGCGCCAATGGATGTCATTTGGGGCGCGCCAAGTGTGCTCTTGGACGCAAAGCTTGGGGTAGGTGTAGAGGAGAGCATGGGTAAAAAGCAGAGAGGGTTGTGTGAAAATCTCTGAAGCTCCATCATACCCTTAGGCAGAGTCTTGAGTGAAGCTTGTGTCCAATCGCGTCCTTGTTTTTTAGTGCCTGTGACAAGCGCATTTGGACTTTAAAACCTCTCCTGGCGTGGGCTTAGAATGCACCTTATGAACCAACACACATTCAACGCATGAGCCTCTTTGAAGACGCCTCAACGCCTGAGTTTGCTCCATTGCAAGACTCAGCACAACTAGCCCCTGGTGACAGCGGACCTGAATTGGCTGTGATCATTCCCACTTTCAATGAAGTTGGCAATGTTCAAGAAATCGTCAAAAGACTGGAAGTGGTGTTGAAGGGTGTGCGCTGGGAGGTGATCTTTGTCGATGACGATTCTCCCGATGGGACCGCTTTGGCCGTGCTTGAGATGGGTAAAAGAAATGCGAACATTCGTTGTCTCAAACGTGTGGGCAGGCGCGGACTCTCAAGCGCATGCATTGAGGGCATGCTGAGCACGAGTGCAACATATTTGGCCGTCATGGATGCGGACTTGCAGCACGATGAAGGCATCTTGCCTCAGATGCTCGCGCACTTGAGGACTCAAAACTTCAACTTGGCAATTGGGACCCGATACATGGAGGGGGGTGGAGTGGGTGAGTGGGATTCCGCTCGTCAATCCAGCAGTCGATTGGCAACGTGGGTGAGTCAAAAAATGTTGGGTGTGAAGCTCAACGATCCGATGAGTGGATTTTTCATGATCACGAGACAAGCCTTTGAGCCTTGTGTGAATCGATTGTCCAGCATGGGTTTTAAAATCTTGCTCGACATTGTGGTCTCCTCTCCACAAACATTGTCTTATGTCGAAGTGCCTTTTCACTTCAGAACCCGCTTGCACGGTGAGAGCAAGTTGGACCAAAAAGTCATTTGGGATTACTACTTGCTCTTGGTCGATAAAACCTTGGGCGGGCACATCCCCACATCCTTGGTGTCTTTCGCAACCATTGGAGCTCTGGGTGTTTTGGTGCACATGAGTGTCTTGGCGTTGGTGCTCAAAGAGATGGGTTTTGCTTTTGAGCAGGCACAAAGCTGCGCGGTCTTGATGGCCATGGTGTTCAATTATTATTTGAACAACATCTTGACCTATCGAGATCAAAAACTCGCGGGTAGAGAATTTTGGTTGGGGCTTTTCAAATTCATTTTGGCCTGCGGAGTGGGTGCTGCAGCCAATGTGGGCGTCGCCTCCTTCATTTACAAAGGTTACGGCTATTGGCTCTTTTCGGGTTTGGCAGGCATTTTGGTGGGTTTGGTGTGGAACTATTTGGCGACCTCCCTCTTCGTTTGGCCCAAGCGCAAAACCCTTTGAAGTGGAATTGATCAATGTCTTGGGCCTTGGCGATTAAAAAAAGTGTTCAATCCCTCAATTTGAACCGAGTGGAGTGGGGGTGTTTTGGGCTTGCCTTGGCTTTGCACTTGTTGCTCTCAGTGGGGATTGAGCTCTCGCCCGATGAGGCCCATTACGCTTTATACGGTTTGCATTTGGATTGGAGCTACTACGATCACCCGCCATTGGTGGGATGGGTGCAGTGGCTTCCTGCTCATTGGCCACAATTCGATTGGACCTTGAGGCTCATACCCATGATGTGCTGGGCACTGAGCGCGTTGCTGCTGGTGCGGCTCAACCAAACTTTCAAGGCCTTTCTTCAAACCGCGCAAGACTTAGTCATGGATGGCGTTCCCAAAGCGCACGAACATGAGACAGGTCTGTCAGGCGTTTCCAGTCCCTTGTTGCTGATCTCGCTCAGCCCATTGCTTCACTTGCTGGGCATCGCATTGGTGCCCGACACGCTGCTCATGCCCTTGGTGTGTGCCATCATGCTCGTGAGCTGGCGACTCATCAATGCGCGCAATGCTTCAAGTGTTCAAGACCAAAGCCACTTGGGCGCTTGGTGCATGTTGGGTTTTCTTTTGGGCCTGGCTGGTTTGTCAAAGTACACCGCGGTTGTGATGGCTTTCTCGGTCGCTTTGGTGCTCTTTAAGGGGCTTGGGTTTTCAGTGTTGAAGCAAAAAGGGCTGTGGCTCAGCGTGCTTTTGGCTTCATTCATGATCTTGCCCGTTTTGTATTGGAATTGGCTCAATCACTGGATTTCTTTTGCTTATCAATTTGGACATGCCAGTGGCCAACAATCTTGGGTGTTCAGGAAAAGTTTCGCTTACTTCTTGGTCTTGGTTTTGGCCTACGGACCTTTGCTTTTGGTTGGGCTTTTGTACTTGAGAGACCGCACTCGATCCGGTGTGGTCTTTGAGTCAAAGCCGTATGTGCATTTGAACAAGCCACGTGTGAGTGTAGAGTTTTTTTGTTTTGCCTTTGGGTTGCCCATTTTGATCTTGTTGGTTTTTTTATCCGGCAGAGGCAGCACGCTTCCTCACTGGGCTGCGCCAGCTTGGGTGAGCTTGATACCTTTGGTCTCTTTGGGTCTGGATCGCTTCAGATGGGTCTCTAAAAACCTCTTCAAGGCCTTGGTCTACTTGCAAGTCTTTTTTTGTTTGGGGCTTTTCGCGCTCATGCTTTGTGCGGGAATAGGGAAAGAGACAAATGAGCAGTCAGCTGCAACGCCTGGACTCAGAAGCGAGGACTTCAGGGGCAATCCATTTGCAGATTTATTTGGATGGCAAGATGCGGCAAGAGTGGCCAAGCAACTGGCTCAAATCAACCACATTGACACCTTGGCGGTCACGAATTGGACGCTGGCCAGTCGCTTGGCCTGGTACGCCAGACCGCTGCCCGTGAAAGTGATTCAAAATCATCACGACCAGTTCAATTTGTGGTTCGGAGAATTGAAACCCAATGAGAGCGTGCTTTGGGTGGATTGGTCCATGATGACTTTTTCACCCCCTGTTGGAGACGCTCAGTTCAAGTCCTGTCATTTGATTGAGCAAATGCCTGTCCAGCACATGGGGCGAGTTGTCTCACATTTTAATTTTTCGATTTGTGAGTCTTGGCAGTCTCAAGGGGACTCGGTCTCCAGTGCTGAAAAGCCCAGTCAACCATGAACACACCGATGGACCCCACAAGCCCTTCTCTTCGCCCCACAGGACAGCATTCACAGATTCCGCCTTGGGCCAAGTGGGTGGCGCTTTTCATGCTTTTCTTGGGTGTGGTGCTTGAAGTCTTTGCACTTTCGATCAACACAGTGCTCTTCAAAGCGATCAATTCATGCTCATCTTTGTTGGATCCAACAGTTTGGAGTTTTTTGACTTGGCTTGGAGACACGTCACTTTTGTGGCCCATGCTTTTGCCGCTCATGAAAAAGCATCCCAAAGCGCTCCTTTGCGCAGTGGCCTCGGTTCCCGTAGGGGGGTGCTTGTCTTGGTTGCTGAAATGGGCCTTTCATTCACCCAGACCTGCAGGTGTTTTGGACTTGAGTGAATTCACCATCATTGGTCCCACATTGACACAACACGCGTGTCCCTCGGGTCACACCATCACGGCTTTTGCAGCTTGCGTTGCGGTGATTTTGGGTGTCAATTGGGGGAAATCGATTTGGGCCAAAATAGGTCCTCTTTGTCTTGTGGTTGCTGCCGCTTTGATTGGTTTATCCAGGATCATGGTGGGCGCGCATTGGCCATGGGATGTCTTGGCGGGCGCTGGGGTGGGTTCACTTTCAGCCATGGTGGGTTGGTACGCCATCGAGCGCTACCCCAAATTGCTTCACCAGGTGAACTTGCAAAGAAGCATCGTGCTGATTTTTTGGGTGATGGCGCTCACCCATTTGATGACTCCCCTGCAAGACATTGCCTACGTGTTGGCCACTTCAATGTCGATCGTTTTGGCCACTTGGGGAGCCATTGCCTACCTTTGGTCTTCAAGCCGTGCTGTGACGCCAGACCTCTGAGTCAGCAGAAGCTCAATAGCACTTTTTCTGACCTTGATTGGTTTGGCACAACTGCCCAGAGGAGTTGATTTGCTCCGTTTTTCCAGGATTTGAGTCTGAATACTGACCACCTGAGCCGATTCTCACATTGTTGGGCGCGGGAGTGGAGGACAGGTTATCGCTTGGTGCGGGCCTGGCCTTGGGTGCATTGGTCTGTTGATTGATCAATTGGTTGCCGTCGATCACCACTCGCACGGGGGGTTGCATTGGATTGGCGAGCCCATTGTTTGAATTCACTGGGTTAGGCTTGTTGTTGTAATTGGGGTAGTTGCTTTGAGCGTGCACTGCCATTGAGAGGCTCAGAAGGGTCAAAGACACAAGCCAGCCGAGCAAGATTTTTGTGCGAAGGTTGAAAAAATCAGTAGGCAAATTTTTCATGATGCAAGCGCTCCAAAGTGGTGCAGTCGTAGGTTCCAAAAAGAGATCAGGTCTTGAAACTGAAAGGTCGATTGGATCCAGGATGCAAATGAAAGCATGCTAAAGTCAATCTAAACCACTCAATCATTGTAATCACCATGATCTCTAACCTGCAATTTTTACAGCCAATTGTGGGCATCTCTTTGATATTGCTCATCTCGGCACTGTTTTCGGAGAGAAAGCGCGAAATTGACTATTTTGAAGTGATCAAAGGTTTGAGCATTCAGTTTTTTCTGTGTTGGGCCTTGCTCAAAATTCCCTTCTTCCAATATCTCTTTGAAGGGCTCAACGCTGCTGTTGGGTCGATCCAAAAAGCCAGTGCGGCGGGCACCTCATTGGTCTTTGGTTATCTGGGGGGGGCAACGCTGCCATTTGAAGAAACCGCGCCTGGTGCGTCTTTCATTTTGGGTTTCCAAGCTTTGCCCATGATTGTGATCTTCAGTGCTTTGTCTGCAGTGCTTTATCACTGGAGGATCTTGCCCATAGTGGTCTCAACCTTCGCTTGGTTGTTGGGTCGTGTGCTCAAAGTCAAGGGTGCAACGAGTTTTGCAACCATCGCTTCAGTATTTGTGGGTCTGGTTGAAGCACCTTTGCTCGTTAGGCCTTATCTCCAGGGCTTGAGCCGAGCAGAGATGTTCATCGTCATGAGCTCAGGCATGGCCACCATATCTGGAACCGTCTTGGTGCTGTATGCAAGCTTTTTGCAACACATTGTTCCCAACGTGGCCAGCCACTTGTTGGTCGCCTCCATCATCAGCGCACCAGGTGCGGTGATCTTGGGTCTGATGGTGATTCCTCACGAAAAGGCAGAGCTTGCCCCAGAGGAACTGGAGCACTCAAAGGCCGAGAGCCAGTTGGTGGTGGATTTGGAAGCCAGGAAGTACCACAGCTTGATGGAAGCCATTGCAGAGGGCACACAGCAAGGCGTTAAACTTTTCGCCGGAGTCGCATCGATGTTGATCGTTTTGGTCGCCTTGGTCTCTTTGGCCAATAGCATCTTGGGTTTGTTGCCCGATGTGATGGGCTCTGGCATCACCCTTCAAAGGGTGGTGGGGGTTCTCATGCAGCCATTGGCGTGGAGCATGGGAATTGCTTGGCAAGACACTGGGGTGGCTGGTGAGTTGATGGGAACCAAGTTGGTCTTGAATGAATTCATCGCTTATTTGGATTTGTCAAAATTACCGGCCAATGCCATTGAGGAAAAAAGCCGAATCATTTTGACCTATGTGCTTTGTGGCTTTGCCAACTTTGGAAGCTTGGGTATTGTGATTGCTGGACTGGGCTCAATGGTCAAAGATCGCCAAAGAGAGATCATCGAGATGGGTGGAAAATCTCTTTTGGTGGGCACCCTTTCAACTTGTCTTTCTGCCTGCATGGCAGCAATATTGATATTTGGACCTTTTTAAGTGAATCGTGCAGCGGGTAAACCTCTGGCCCAAGGGTTAAAGGGCTCCAAGCCAGCGTTGGCTGCGAACGACTCAACTCACTTCTTTTCCCTCGCTCTTCAATGCTTTCAGGTCCAGGAATTTGAAAAGGCCTTGCAGGCCCTAGAAGCTTTGCTTAAAAGTCACCCAACGCATTTTGACGCCGTTCATTTGCTGGGTATTGTGCAGGCCAAGCTCAACCGGGTGAATGAAGCGCTGGCGACTCTTGCCAAAGCGCAGTCGCTCAATCCCAACGACCCAGGGATGCTCAACAATTATGGATTGCTCTTGCTCCAAGCGGGGCAAGCCCAAAGCGCCAGTGACGTCTACACAAAACTGATCGATTCAAAGCATGACTTGATCCAATCCTTGCTCAACAGAGCACAAGCCCATCTGAGTTTAAAAGAACACGACTTGTGCCTGGCCGACGTGTTGAGAGCAACTCACTTGGAGCCTTCAAATCTCGATTTGAAACTTCGCTTGGCCTGGACTTATTTTCAAATTGGCAGCTTGGATCAAGCACAAACTGAGTTGTTGGCTTTGCTCAACAGTGGGCGTGAAGGGAGCCAGATTTTCAACTTGCTTGGAAGAATCGCAGTCCAAGAGCAAAGGTACCCAGCAGCGATCGAATGGTTTGGTCACACATTGGCACAAGTTCCCCAACACTTTGACGCGCTATTGGGGATGGGTATTTCGCATTTGATGTCAAAGGGTTTTGAGAATGCCGTTCGATTTTTCGATGAATGCTTGAGGCTTGATCCCAACTCCATCAGTGCAAGGTTCAATCGCGCATTGGCTTGCAAGGAATTGAAGCACGACTCATTGGCACAAAGTGATTTGATGAAGGTGATTGAGTTCGACGGTGAGCACCACTTGGCCAAGCTCAATTTGGCTTTGATTCACAAGGAAAGACGTGAGCTCACTCAAGCCTCACAATGGTTGAATGAAATTCTGGCGCGAGACGATTTGAATGTAGAGGCCAATTTGGTATTGGCTCAAATTCAAAAAGAAGCGTTGAAGACCCAAGAGGCCAAGCGCACATACCTTAAGCTTGAGCAGGCCTATCCAAACAACCGCTTCGTGCAGTGGTCCACAGCGTTTTTGAATGTCCCTGCTGTCTTTGCAAACGAGCACGACATCAAAACGGCACGAGAGGCCTTTCACGCGGACTTGCTTCGCTTGCAAGAGGAGTGGTCAAACAACTGGGAACTCGTGGCCCAGGACGCACCCAAAATTGTCGGTGCTCATCAGCCCTATCACTTGGCCTACCAAGGCATTGACAACAAAAGCATCTTGTCCTTGTATGGCTCGATGTGTACGCAGTTGATGACTGCTTGGGGCAAGAACTTAAAACTTCAGGCGAAGGCACCAGAGTCGAGAGCAAAAATCAAAATTGGAATTGTGAGCGATCAAATTCGCTATCACTCGGTTTGGAATGCCATCACAAAGGGTTTTGTTGCCCATTTGAACCGCGATGAATTTGAAGTGCATATTTTTTCGTTGAACACTGTCGAGGATGAGGAGACCCAACTTGCCCAGAAATTGGCCACTCGATTTCATCAACGTTGCGCAGACTTGACGGACTGGGTCAAACGAATTCATCAAGAGGACTTTGATTGCCTGATCTATCCGGAAATTGGTATGCACCCACTCACCACACAATTGGCAAGTTTGCGACTGGCCAAGCGTCAAGTGGTGTTTTGGGGTCACCCAGAGACCACTGGACTGCCAAGCATTGATTGCTTCATTTCTGCAGACCTCTTTGAGGGAGAAGGTTCTGAGCAACACTACTCAGAAAAATTGGTGAAGTTGCCCAACTTGGGTTCGCATTACAGTGCATTGAAAACCGAAGCCCAATTTTTTGACTTGCGCTCTCAATTGATTCATCAAGATCAGCCGGTTTTGATTTGTCCAGGTAATTTGTACAAATACTCACCCGAGCACGATTGGGTCTGGGTTGAGATTGCAAAGCGTGTGGGACCCTGCAATTTGATTTTCTTCAGCAAAAACGATCAATGGGAAAGCGTGTTCAGGCAAAGACTAGAACGAATTTTTGTTCAAAACAACATGGAGTTGAAGAATCACATTGTATTTTTGCGCTGGGTTAGACCAGCTCAATTCAAATCCATTTTGCTCCAAGCAGACTTGTATTTGGACAGCATAGGATTTTCAGGTTTCAACACAGCCATTCAAGCCATTGAGAGTGGACTGCCATTGATCACTCTGCAGGGCCGTTTTCTTCGGGGTTCATTTGCCAGCGGCATGCTTAAAAAATTAGGCTTGGGGGAACTCATAGCCACCAACGTGCACGAATACATCGAAAAGACCCAAAAGTTGTTGAATGACCCAGCGCTCAGGGGCAAGATATCGGTCCAACTCACCGATAATAGAGAGATCTTGTTCAACGACATGGCGCCTATCAGGGCATTTGAAAATTTCTTGCGATCTGAACACTTAAAAGTCAATTGATACCCTTATGAATTCTTGGCATATCTTTGTAGCAAGGCTGATTGGTGCGATTGGCTCTTGGGTGGATGCAAGCAATTTGAGAAATAGGGTTTACTTATTGGAGGATCAAAGGGTCTTGCTCAAGACTGCTTTGGAAGATGTGGTGAGAATGGATCGAAACGGAAAGATCGCCAAATACGCACAAGAGGCTTTAGACCGCGCGGAGAGCTTGCGAAATAAGCTTTAAAACCACTTGAAAAAACACGTTGATTGCGTGATTTACAAGAGCTTTACAAAAAATTAAATCACTGGGCTCATTGGGGTAAGTACTCAACACGAAAATGGCTTATTGGCTAAACTTTGAGTTGAACGACATCAGCATGGGCTGATGACAGCGATGGGGTTGAATGACCAAGTCCATTTCAACTGTCCTTTTTTTAAATTTCTGATCCTGTATTTCTTTGAACTTCGTTTTGTACGCGTTGGCGATAGTTGCTTTTCCTGTTTTGCATGTCTTGAATGCGAAACTCTTCTTCTTTGCTGAATTCAATTCGCACATCAGCCTCATTTACCTGCCTGCTTTTTTAAGGCTTTTCAATGTCTTGGTGTTTGGAGCGTTGCGCGGTACTGCCATCACGTTTTTGGGTGGGATTTTGCTGTTCCCATTCATGGAAGAGCGCAGTTGGATGTTCGTTGCAAACGATGCTTGTTCAGCCCTTGGACCTTTGATTGCCCTTGGCGTCTTTCGCCTTTACACAGGAAAAGATGTATCCGTTGGGAATCTCAAGTATTTGATTGCGTTAACTTTGATTTACACACTTTCCAATGCATTGATCCATCACTTTGCTTGGAATTTTTGGGAACAAAATCTATTTCAGAATAGTGTGCAGTTTTTCGAAATGTTGGTAGGAGATCTAACGGGCACCTTCGTTGGGGTGTTGATCTTGAAGGTCGTAACGGACATATCATTTTTAAAGAGAAAGATATACAATAGCCCCAGTGAATAAAATTATTCAATCATTTATAAATTAATACTTTCATATGAAAAAAACCGACATCTACTTTAATTTTATTGAGTTGGTCAAAGGTATAAATTCCGCTGGCACTATGGTCAATATTGATCCTGAAGCCAAACTCTTGTTGGACGAAATTGCTGTCAATCAAAACCGCAACTCACCCTTGACCGTTTCTGAGCTCATGGCGTTGAGTTCGATTGCTTCGCCTGCCACCATTCACAGAAAACTCAATGCGCTCATTGATGAAGATTTGGTTGAAGTGCAGTTTGAAGGCAAGAACCGTCGCACCAAATATTTGGTGGTGACTTCAAAAGCCAACAAATACTTTACTCAATTGTCGGGTGCATTGAACAAGGCCTTCAAACTGGCCAATTGATTATTTATAAGCATCTGCAACAGAGTGACCCATGTTGGTTGTTCAGTTGATGCAAGACCCCTGCAAGGGATTGATTCCAGTATTGAACTGAATCAATCCCTTTTCTTTTCTCCATCCAATTGAGTTTGGGTCAATTGAGACATTGTTCAATTGCACATTGAATCATTTCGTGCTAAAAATGGAATGGACATTTAAAAATCCTTAAGATTCAGGCAAGTTTTGGTTTGAGTCCATATTCTTGGTGCATTTTGACCTTAGCCGGTATGAGGGACAATGGCGATCAGATGAGATACGCACTATTTTCTGATATTCACAGCAATTTACAGGCTTTTGAGGCCTGTTTGCGCCATGCACAGGATCAATTCATTGATCGCAAAATCATTTTGGGCGATATGGTGGGCTATGGTGCCAATCCAGTGGAAGTGGTCGAGTTGTGTCAAGACATTCAATCTAGGGGAGGAATTGTCTTGCGAGGCAATCACGAGCAACTCATCCAAACCCAAGCGCTCAAAAATCCAAATACCCTTAGAACCAATGGCGCAATGGGCGCGCAGTGGACACACGATCAATTGTCTCCAGCACAGCGATTTTGGCTAGAAATCCAACCTTTGTCGGTGATCGTAGAGGACATTCTTTTTGTGCATGCCAGCGCAGATGATCCCGAGAGTTGGAAATACGTTGACAAGGAAGCCGTTGCAAGAATGAGCTTGGATCATGCGAGCAAGCATTTGGGTGCCAAGTACGTCTTTGGTGGACACGTTCATTTTCAGTCCCTCTTTTATCGGGGTACCAGACGGGACTTGATGCAATTCGAGCCTACTCCTGGCATACCGATTCCAGTTCCCAGGCACAGACAGTGGATTGCAACAGTGGGATCGGTCGGTCAACCCAGAGACGGCTCACCCAAGGCCATGTATTGTGTTTTTGACAATTCAAAGGCAACACTGACTTTTCACCGTGTTCAATATGATCATTTTGAGGCCGCTAAAAGAATCAGAAAAGCAGGCTTGCCCGAGTCTTTGGCCAACCGATTGGAGTCAGCTCGATGATCAGATCCGAGCCGGGTTTGGAGATTGATGGATTCTTGATCGGTGAGTTGTTGCATGCGGGTGGTATGGCCAAAATATATCAAGTGAGCTACGCCAATCAACGCGCTCAATCTTTTCCGATGGTGATCAAAGTGCCCTTGATGCGAGCAGGTGATGGGGCTGAAAACATCATTGGTTTTGAAATTGAAAATCAAATCTTGCAAGTGTTGAAAGGCAAGCATGTGCCGCGCTTCGTGGCCTCGGGGGATTTGACCCACTTGCCTTACTTGGTCATGGAGCACATCCAAGGTCAAACTTTGCAGCAAGCCATCGATGCACACCGTGCAAGCAAAACGCCTTTTATCGAACAACAAATTGTTAAATTTGGAGCGGAGATGGCTCGCGCCGTTCACGCATTGCATCTTCAAAACACTTGCCATTTGGACTTGAAGCCCGCGAATGTGATTTTGCATCCCAATGGTCATTCGGTTTTGCTGGACTATGGTTTGTCCTGCCATGCCCACTACCCGGATTTACTGGCCGAGGAGCTCAGACAAGCAGTGGGCTCTCCCACCTGGATATCTCCAGAGCAGGTGGTTGGCACCCGGGGAGACCCCAGGAGTGACATTTTTGCCATTGGCGTGATCTTGTATGAGTTGGTCACGGGCGAATTGCCTTTTGGGAATCCGGTCACCAAAGGTGGATTGCGTCAGCGCTTGTGGATGGACCCAACTCCCCCCAGGGCACTGAACGCATCCATACCGGCCTTTCTGCAAGAAATCATTTTGAAGTGTCTAGAGCCCGTTGCGGATAATCGCTATTCGTCCGCAGCACACTTGCTCTTTGATCTAGAGAACACCAATCAGGTGAAGATCACCAAAAGGGGAGAAAAGGTCAAAGGAACCTCTTTTTTGACCCACTGCAAGAGGTGGATCAGGGCTGCTGGCATGCAGTACAAGCCCAGTTCTTTTCCTGTCCAACAAATTGACCGAGTGCCCATTGTGATGGTTGCCATCCCACATCAGGATGTCAGTGATTCAACCTTGTATTCACTCAGACAGGCCGTTACAAGGTCTATGGGAATTCGCCCAGGCGCAAGGCTTGCCGTTGTGACCGTCATTTCGCCTGGAATGGGCAGCACCACAGAGGTTGAAAAATCAGAGATCGAAGTGCATCGAAGGTTCTTGAATCATTTACGGCAATGGGCTCAGCCCTTGGAGTTGCAGAACCAGTCCATCTCTTACCACGTTCTTGAGAGCTTTGATGTGCCCAAAGCACTGATTCGCTATGCACACGGCAACAACGTGGATTTGATCATCATGGGCGCAGCAAC
>CAIPII010000007.1 GCA_903865035.1 uncultured Burkholderiales bacterium
GCGCCTTGATTCGTCAAGGGTGCATCGCTCGAGCTCAAAGGCTCTGCAGGTTTGGCACTCAGGGCTTGGGACCAGCGCTGGGTGGCCTCTTGGGCTGGGATCAATTGAACGCTCAATGAGAACTCACAGTCAGAATTTTTTCAAGGCTTGGCCACATGCCCTCCAAAATGAAGGGGTGCGCTTTGGCCAATGGGTGGAGTTGATCATCTTGAAACCAAGCGCGAAGGTCTCGCTCATTGGCAGGCAGGCTTTTCAAATGTCGCTCTAGACCTGCGAGCAAAAAAGGCACCAAGGTGCATTGCTGCTCTTTGGCCACTTTAGAGAAGACCGCTTTGAAGTCTTCATTGTACTGGGGGCCGTAATTGGGGGGCACTTGCATGCCGATCAAAACAACTTTTGAGCCCATGGCGCGACACAGGGATGCCATTTTTTCCAAGTTGCTTTGGGTGAGCTTGAGGCTCAAGCCTCTGAGTGCATCGTTCGCACCGAGTTCAATCAAAACCACTTGAGGTTTGATGCTCTCTAGGAGTTGCGGCAATCGGGATAGACCACCTGCTGTGGTGTCTCCACTGATGCTTGCATTGACCACCTCAAAAGGTGAGGCTTGCTGGCGAAGTCTCTCGCTCATCAACGCCACCCATCCGCTTCCTTTGGCGAGCCCATATTCGGCACTCAAAGAATCCCCTAAAACCAACACCTTGTGCGGGGCTGTGTTGAGTGCAGCCCCCCCGAGCAAGAAGATTCGAGTAAAGTCGCGTCGTCTGAGGGCTGAAAACATGCGCATCTTTGCCTTGTGTAGTTTGACTGCTCTGGAGTGTTTCGAGGTTGCGTTGCTTATCGCTCCACAGCATCCACGAGACGCTTTGGGAGTCAATGCACATGAGCTTGGAGCATCAATTGGTCTCTTATTTTAAGTCACTCTTGGGATCTCTCATTCATGGCCTCAACCATCTTGCAAGTTGAACACCTCAGCAAAGTCGTCCATGACGTGGGGGGAGACTTGCACATTTTAAAAGACGTGAACCTTTCTTTGAATGCGGGAGAGAGTTTGGCGATTGTGGGCAGCTCTGGTTCAGGCAAAAGCACATTGCTTGGCCTCATGGCGGGGCTGGATACCCCCAGTTCTGGACGGGTGTTGCTCATGGGGGAGGAGTTCAGTGCATTGGGTGAGGACGCACGCGCCCAAAAGCGCTCTCACAGCATGGGCTTTGTGTTCCAAAGCTTTCAATTGTTGGCTCACTTGAGTGCGCTTGAGAACGTGCAATTGCCCTTGGAGCTCATGGGACACCCAGACCCCAAGGGGCAGGCCCAAGAGATGCTCAAACGCGTGGGTCTGCAAACCAAGCTCAAGCAGTTGCCAAGAGTGCTCAGCGGCGGCGAGCAGCAGCGTGTGGCACTGGCGAGGGCTTTTGCGTGTGAGCCCAAACTGCTCTTGGCCGATGAACCCACGGGGAGTTTGGACCGGGCCTCGGGTGAGTTGATCTTGTCCCTCATGCTTGCACTCCAGGCCGAGCACGGTTCAACGTTGGTGCTCGTGACACACGACATGGGTTTGGCCTCTCAGATGGATCAACGCATTCACCTTGAAGGTGGTTGTGTGGTTTGAGTGCAAACCATTTTGGCCAATCGCCGATGGGTTTTTGGGGTGGCTAGGTTCTTGATTTTCGAGTTGTCTGAGTCCAGACTTCTAAGATAACCTGTCATACTACGGGTATGAGTTCAAATTCAGCCAAAGTTTTATTCGGTTTTCATGCGGTGGGGGTTCGCCTCAAAACAGCACCCACGAGCATTCTTGAAATCTATTTTGAGTCCTCAAGGCGAGACGCCCGCATGAGAGGATTCATTGAAAAAGCCAAAGAGGCCAATGTTCGGTTGATTGAGGCCGATGGTCTGAGGCTTGCCAAATTGTGCGCAAGCGCTGGTCACCAAGGTGTGGTGGCTCGGGTTGAACCCATCACTTTGCAACAATCCTTGGACGACTTGTTGGATGATTTGCCTCAAGGTGTGCCCCCTCTTTTGTTGGTGCTCGATGGGGTGACAGATCCACACAATTTGGGGGCTTGTTTGCGTGTGGCCGATGGCGCGGGTGCACACGCCATCATTGCACCCAAAGACCATTCAGTGGGCATCAATGCGACTGTGGCCAAAGTGGCCAGTGGGGCTGCCGAGACGGTGCCTTATTTCATGGTGACCAATTTGGCGAGAACCTTGAACGAGCTCAAGGAGCGCAACATTTGGATCATGGGCACTGCAGAGGACGCACCCAAGACGCTCTTTGAGAGCGATCTCACTGGTCCTGTTGCCTGGGTCCTCGGGGCAGAGGGTGCAGGCATGCGTCAGCTCACCAAGAAAACCTGTGATGAGTTGCTCAGTCTTCCCATGAACGGAGCCGTCGAGAGTTTGAATGTCTCAGTGGCCAGTGGCATTTGTCTGTATGAAACCCACCGTCAAAGGCGCTTCAAAGCCACTGCCTGATTGCAAAAGCCTCAGGCTTGAAGCAAGCCCAAAGCGCCAAGCGTAGCACCCAGTCCCAGTAGCCACAAGAGGTGTATTTTGGTGCGCCACACCACCCATACACTGATTGCACTGAGCGCCCACAATGGCCAGTCTTTGGCCCATTCGTGATTGTGGTTGTTGAGCAAATAACCGGTCGAGATCAATAGTCCAATGACGATGGGCGCCATGCCTGCCTTGAACGCTTTGACAAATTTAAGCTCACGGTTGTGACGGCTCCAACGCGCAATGAAGAGGGTCAGCACACCAGAGGGCAAGAGCATGCCAAGCATGCACAGGAGTGCACCCAAAGCGCCATAGCACCATGACAACCATCCGCCTTGAGCGCCACCGCTTTGAGCCAAGCCCACATTCATGCCCATGGCGGCCACAAAGAGCACATTGGGGCCAGGTGCGGCTTGTGCCAAGGTGATGGAGTTGGCAAAGGTTGCGTCATCGATCCAGTGCTGATCGGTCACCAAAAAACGATGCATCTCGGGTGCTGCACTGATGGCGCCTCCCACAGCGAGCAAAGAGACACCCAAGAAATGGGTGAAGAGGGAAAACCAATCGATGAGGGTCAAGGTCATGGGTGGAGGATTTTATGGAAGATCAATACGACTTCAAGGTGCGCTAGACTTGTCACTGGTTGAGGTGGAAGGTTTTGGAGTATTTTGGGCTTGATCAATGCGCCCCATTTGTCGCCAAGCCCACGCGGTTGAAATGCCTCCAATCACAAAGAGCACGCCAACCAACGGAAGCTTGAGCACCGCAACCGATAGCACCGTGACCGCGACCCAAAGGAGGGCAAAAGTGGTGCCGATTGGATTTTTTTTCAACGCAGGGATGAGTTTGAGGCCTGTGGCCACCACCATGCCAGCCACGACCGCATTCATGCCCCTCAGTGCATCCCTGGCAAGGGGGTTGTCTGAGATGCTTCCAAAGCAAAGGACCAAGGTCAAGACCAGTATGCATGGCACGAAGAGCAATCCTGCAACAGCCACAAAGGCACCTGCGAGTCCGAAATGTCGCTCTCCAAACATGAGTCCAAGGTTGATGACGTTGGGGCCTGGAAGCACTTGCGCAATGGACCAGTCTTCAACGAATTCCTCGTAGGTGAGCCATTTCTTGTTTTCCACCAATTCGCGTTGAACCACCGTGAGCACCCCTCCAAAGCCTTGAAGGGCCAACCGGGTGAAGGACCAAAAAAGATCCCATTTAGAGTCGGGTGAGGCGTTGTTGGGTTCTGTCATTTGAGGATCAAAGATCACGATGGGTTGGGTTTGGGCTTGCAAACACTCCCCAAACAAGCCTTTAGTGTAACTTTTCTCCATCCTTTTGAGGTGTGGGCTTGGGGTTAAAGACCATGACGTGCTCATTTTTTTGTAAAGCGCACTACACTCGGGGGATAACCCTCATGAATGCATTCACCGACGTTTCCTTCTTCCCCCGTGTAGCCAAGCCTTTGTCTTCTTACAAGAA
>CAIPII010000008.1 GCA_903865035.1 uncultured Burkholderiales bacterium
ACAACATGGCTTCTCCCTAAAGGTGCCATATTTTGAGGTGTAAAAGTCCACAGTGATCTCATCGTCTTCCCTAAAAGACGTGAATTCATGCAAGTGGCTTTCATCAAATATCTTCAAGAACCTGAAAAACCCCAGTTCTCTTTCACACCCAGTACTTTGGGTGAATTCAAAGACTTGATCTCTACGGTTTTAAGCGATCGCAAATACCTGGCCATCAAATCCCAAATGGGCTCTTGCGAAGCACCTTGTGCCTGCTCAGAAACGGATGCCCAACCCGCCACTTTGTAGAGCTTAGAGGCCTCGATCCTCTCGCCTCCCAAGTGCATATCGGATATTCGCTTTCCCATGCTGGCCAAGGGATCGATGGTGTATTGAAGTCCACCCACCCTCACCATATCTCCGCCTTGTTGATAGTAGGGATCGGGATTGAATAAGTTATCCGCCACATCCTCCAAGACCCCTTTGATGGCCTCACCTGTCATGGTGTTGACCGTGGTGTTGGGGTAAGTGATGGCGGTTTGATCCATCAAGTCCTCCATGGTGATCGACTGACCTCTCAAAAGCGTCGTGCCCCAGCGAAAGCCAGGCGAGAAGGCAATTTGTGCATCCTTCATGTGCATGAGACCATCCAAAATCAGCTGATCAAAACTGCCGTTGAAGTTGCCCCTGCGAAAAAGAGTTGATTCAGTGGTCGCGAGCCTTTCTGACAATTTGCCCTCAAAGGGTTTTCTGATGGACTCAATCAACGCTGCCATTTGAGCGTCAGCGGGCAATAGATTTGCAAAAACAGGCATCAATCGATACTGAAAATCTTGAACCCTTGCGCCCTTGACCTCAAAGTCCAAAACACCCAAAAACTTTCCGTTCGAGCCCGCGTTGGTGACCAATGTGACTCCACTTGAATTTTTGACTTTCACAGGACTGGGGACACCGTCGTGGGTGTGCCCACCCAAGAACGCATCGACACCTGAGACACGGGACGCCATCTTCAAATCCACATCCATTCCGTTGTGCGACAACACCACCACCACTTGCGCGCCCTCGCCTCTCACCTTGTCCACCGTCTTTTGCATGTTTTCCTCTTGGATGCCAAAAGTCCAGTCAGGCACAAAATATCTCGGATTTGCGATGGGCGTATAGGGAAAGGCTTGGCCAATGATCGCTACGGGTACACCATTCATGACGCGGATTTCATAGGGCTCAAAGACGGAGTCACCAAAGTCGGCCGTGTTGATGTTTTGAGCCAAAAAAGAGATTTTGTTTTTCAAATCCCCTTTGACCAAGCCCTCAACTCTCTGAGCTCCAAGCGTCATTTCCCAGTGAGCCGTCATCATGTCAACGCCCAAGAGCAAAGAGGCGTCCACCATGTCTTGTGCTTGAGTCCAAAGCGCAGTGGCCGAGCCTTGCCAAGTGTCCCCACCGTCAAGCAGCAATGCGCCAGGGCGAGAGAGCTTGAGCCGTTGAATCAAAGTTTTTAAATGTGCAAAGCCACCCATCTTGCCGTAGATTTTGGCCGCTTGCTCAAAGTCCAAAGAGGTGAAGGCATGCGCCTGGGAGCTCCCAGGCTTGATGCCGTGGGCCCTTAAAAAGTGCTCCCCAACCAAGTGAGGAGATTTGTTTTTGGCGCTGGCTACACCTATGTTTTGGCTGGGCTCGCGAAAAAACACTGGATTGAGTTGCGCATGACAATCGGTGAAGTGCAGCAAATGCACATTGCCCCGCTTGGGCCAATCGTAGTAACGCTCAGCATCGCTCTTTGCCTGTGCAAAGTCACTCCCCAGCGCAAGACCGCTCGCACTGGCGAGTGCAAGGGCGTTTAGGAATTCACGCCGATGCATTCAAATCCTCACTGATTCACAGGTGACTGCGGATCCAAGAGCAAAGCCATCAAGTCTCGCAACTGATTTTCGGTGAGCAACTTGAAATGACCAAATCTAGGCATCACCGAGCAAGCGTTGTACGCCTTGGAGTTGTAAAGCTTGGCCCATGTGTATTTGAGAACCGCCTCATCCTGTCCTCGAATTTTTCCATAGTTGTATAGGGTTGGGCCAATCGTGCCGTAAGAGATCTCTTTTTTGTCCAATTGGTGACAGTTGTAACAACCTCCCCCATTGACATCGTCTGCCTTGTCTGACCAAGTGGCGCCCTTGCCACTTTGCGCAATCTTTTCGCCCTCTCGCCAGTTGCCCAAATAAACACCATCTTGAGGATAGGCCACCAAACTCAAATTGGTCTTTTCAATTTTGGCTTGCTGCTTGGCGTTGATTTGAGGTTTGCCTTTGACCAAAGTTGAGCAAGCCATTTGGTTCTCATCTTGGGTCAACCGATCGACACTGGCAATGCCCTTGGTCTGAAAACTAGACTCCATCATGTGTTTGAGATCCAACTCCTGAGCTTGAGAGTGAAATCCACTCATCAAAAGTGACCCCATCAACAAAAATAACTTGAACGAGTTCATCATGATTCCTTGCGTTCTCAACGCTTCAATCCTGGAGTTTGTACGATGCCACCTTTGGCGTTTTGAGCCATGAACACAGAAAGTGCAATGGTCACATCGGAGGTGTAAACGGGGGCTGGAAAGCGCTGCTGGCGAAAACAATCGGACAAACGCCTTTGCATGGTCCAAAACTCCCCACTGGAGACCCGATAAGCTGGCCATGTTCCCCAAGCCAAGGCTGCGCCCTGAGGGGTTGTGATTTCAGGCAAGTCTTGAAGTCGAATCCTTTGGTTGGGAGCTCCATGGCAACTCGCACATGAAAAATCCATTGGACCCGCTCTGTAAAAGAATGCTTTTTGGCCCAAAGCGTAGAACTCTTTTTCCTTGGGATGGTTCATGGGCGGGTTGATTTTCATACCTTTTGAGTGCGTGACCACATAGGCCACAATAGCCTCAATGTTCTTGCGATTGCCGCGACCAAAATCCTCACCCTTTACAGCTTGGCCATCAATGCCTTGTAAGTTTTGCATGCAAGTGAGCAGCCTCGACTCCAAATCTTGAACGCGTTGGGTGTCTTTGAAATACCTGGGTAATTGAGCGAAAGCCCCGTCCACAACTCCTGGACCCAAACCCAAATCACATTTGGCCAAGCTTTGAGCGTTGGGGCCCATGGGCTTAAGCCATAGATCCTCGCCCGCTGCCTCAAAGAGCTCAGAGGGGTTTCCATCGGCCAACATCTCTCTGTACTTGGCAATTTCATCTCCTGTGCTTTGCGCACGCGCGGCGCAGCAAAAGACGGCTAGTGAAAGAACGAAGATATTGAAAAAACGCTCAAGCATCGAGAATCCTAAAATTTTGTTGGCGCTCATGGCTTTTCATTCGAACAAGAAGCATTGAACAAAAAACTGGCAACTCACACCCTCACGAAGTAGAAATTGAATCCCAAAAGCCATGTCCACCGAAGTTTGAAGCCAGATGAATCATCAATGAGAAGAGAAAAAACGATTCTGTCGTTGATGTTAACGCATTTTGATCCATGCCCTTTAAGACCTTTGAAGCCCCACTTCAGTTTGTCAACGAGCTTTGAGGGGGGTTTCAGAACTTTTCCACATGTGCTCTTCAGTTTATGAATTTCGATCCGAATCTAATGTGTGAAAAAGGTTTTTCACGCCCCAATGAACAAAATTTGGGCTGCACAGCATTGAAATCAGATTGGAATCATCATGACCATGGGAATGGCGCTCTCCATGTCGAGCTCACTATCGGCCAGTGCCCGGCACGCGAGCTTGCAAGCGAGCTATCAGCTTCGCCAGCATGACATGTCCGCTCTCAAATCGGCCATCAGTTCAGGCGACCTCAACTCGGCTCAATTGGCCTACTCGACCCTGACCCAAAACACCCCCAACTTGAGCGCCAACAGTCCCTTGGCCAAACTGGGCCAAGAGCTCAAAGCAGGTAACCTCAGCCAAGCTCAGCAGCAATTGGCCTCTTGGGGAGCAAAACCAATTGCAACCCAAGACTCCAACTCACCCACCTCGTATTCCAACACACCCAATGGGGCGAACGCGATTTCACAAGCATTGCTACAAAGCTTAGGCGCCCAAGGCTCTGGTACAAATCCGCCCCAAACAGATAGAGCCAGCAAAGCCGTTGATGCGTTCATGCAAAACTTGATGGCTTTGGCCGTGCAACAAAGATCAAGCTCCCCAGAAAGCTCTAATCAAACCAACACAACTCAGAGCGAAAGCACTGTGATGGCAGAGGCTTACGCAAGTTCCAGAGCAAAAACGGGTACAAAAGCCTCTGGGCACCATCAAGGTGGGGGGCATGGCGCGGGCAAAAGCACCTCTTCAAATGCATCTCAAGCCACAGCAAACTCTGGTTCAAACCCAATCAGTGGCCTCTTGAGTACGTTGGCCAGCGTTACAGAAAGTGCCAACACAAATGGCGAAAACGCTTCATCTAACCCGCAAGCACAAGCCCAAGCCGAGATCAATTCAGCGTCTTTACAAACCAGCAATGAACCCATTGCATCTCCAAGCGCTGTCGCAACTCCCGCGCTAAGCGCGCTGAGCGAGAGTTTTCAAAACATGGTGAGCGCACTGGGAGGGAACCCACAAACAGCCTCCATGAGCAGTTTTTTATCCGCCTTGAGTCAAAACTTGGAAAACATGCCCTCCTCAGGAAATTTCATCAACATCACCGCTTGAAGTCCAAATGCAGGGCATGGTCAAGTCTTCACCCACCTAAACTTGAGCAGCGACTGAGAAAGTCTCAAAATGCCCCTCAAATCCTTATAATCCATTGAATTGAATTTCAAGGGAAATTGAGATGAGCTCCGCAACACCTAAAACAAAACCAGCATCCCAAGTCACTTTGACGCAAGGCACCAGCACAAGCACAACTTGGGCGGTGCCAGCGAATTTGCCCGCGAATACGCACTGGACTCCTCCACCTGGAGTGGTCATTCAAGGTTATACCAGCGAGCACACCGTTACTCATACCCCGCCCGCTTCTCATGTGTTAAGTCCTCTTGAGGGAACGCTGGTGGTGGCAACCAATCCGAGCACATCCACTGGGACTGTCACATTGGTGGGAACGGATCATTCCGCATATTTGCCCTTTGTATTCACCAATACGCATTCAAATTAAGCTTTTGAATTGGGCCTCCTAGCTTGATCATCTAGAGTGTTGAAAAGCCAGACTCAAGAAATGAAAAATCGTCATCGAATCATCACAATACTG
>CAIPII010000009.1 GCA_903865035.1 uncultured Burkholderiales bacterium
ACAAGTCGCACAAGAACCGACGGCACACCATCCATGAACCAAGCACCCCTGAACGACTCCTTTTTAAAGGCCTGTTTGCGCCAAGCCAGCGAACACACGCCCATTTGGCTCATGCGCCAAGCCGGGCGCTACTTGCCCGAATACTGTGCCACGCGCAAGGTGGCGGGCAGTTTCATGGGCTTGGCCACCAACCCACAGTTTGCGACTGAAGTCACGCTGCAGCCCTTGGAGCGCTACCCCTTGGATGCAGCCATTTTGTTCAGCGACATTTTGACCGTCCCCGATGCCATGGGCTTGGGGCTGAGCTTTACTCAAGGAGAGGGCCCACGCTTTGAACGCATCACACGAGACGAGCAAAGCATCCAAGCACTCAAAGTGCCAGACATGGCAAAACTGCGTTACGTGTTTGATGCCGTGAGTTCCATTCGACGCGCACTCAACAACCAAGTGCCCTTGATTGGTTTCTCGGGCAGTCCATGGACACTGGCTTGCTACATGGTCGAGGGGCAAGGCTCCAGTGACTACCGTCATGTGAAAACGCTCATGTATTCAAGGCCCGATTTGATGCATCAACTCCTGAGCGTGATCGCCTCCTCTGTCGCTCTTTACCTGAACACCCAAATTGAGTCTGGTGCACAAGCGGTCATGGTTTTTGACAGCTGGGGTGGCGTTTTGGCCGATGGCAATTTTCAAGCTTTCAGTTTGCATTACACCCAGATGGTGCTGTCGCAACTCAAGCGTGAACACGAGGGTCGGGTCATCCCCTCCATTGTGTTCACCAAAGGTGGCGGACTTTGGCTCAAAGACATGCAGGCGCTCAACTGTCATGCAATTGGACTCGATTGGAGTGTGAACCTGGGTGAGGCCAGACACACCTTAGGTGGACCTGTGGGTGGGGTCGGCAAAGCCTTGCAAGGCAACTTGGACCCCAATGTGCTGTTTGCCCCAGAGGCAGAAATTGAACGCCAAGCCATTCGAGTGCTGGAGAGCTTTGGCACGCCTCACATGGATCCCAATACAACTGGGCCCACGCATATTTTTAATCTGGGTCACGGCATCAGCCAATTCACCCCACCCGAGGCGGTGAACACCTTGGTCCACACCGTTCACCAACATTCCAAGAAAATGCGTGGACGTTGATGAATCAACCTTTAACGAGATCGAACACCAAAAAGTAATGCTTTATTTAACAAAATGAAGCCCTTAGGGCTTGACTTATGCACATTTGACATGGTGCACTGCAAGAGCACCAAAATGAAAAGCAAGCCCCTGAACTTTTATTTGATTTAATTTAAGTCATTGATTTATATACAAATTATGAAATGTTTCATTTTTAAGCAATCCAAGCGCAAGCCCTGCTGTCAGGGCCTTTCAAGGACAAATTGAAAAGCTATCAACAAAGTTATCCACAGAAACGTGGGACAGACACTAAAACCACTAAAAATCAAAGACTTAACTGATTTATTGAACAAGAATTCGAGAAATGCCCGATAACTCACCCCTTGACATGTCTTGGATTCTCTCAGTGTGGATTCAAAGTCCTCGTCACGCCAATCTGAGCGATGCGCTGAGCTACAGCTGGAAGGACGCACTTCCGCTTGGACAGCTGGTGCGCGTTCCCATGGGAGCTCGCCATGTTTTGGGCATTGTGGTCAACAGCACGCCCCGTGCTGAGTTGGATGCTGATTTGGGCTACAAAATCAAACCCATCTTGAGTGTGTTTGAAGGCCTGGACCCCTTGAGCTCCAATTGGGTCTCTTTGGTTGAGTTTGCAGCGAATTACTATCAGCGCTCCATGGGAGAGATGGCCCTTGCAGCCTTGCCGCCCCAAATGAGGTCTCTCTCAGACGAGCAAATTCACAAAAAGTTGCAAAAATGGCAGCGCCAACGCTCTACTCCCCAAACGATCGTGCAAAGCGCGCACACACAAGAAGAAAATTTGCAGCCTTGGAGCTCACGCAGCTTGAGTGCTGAACAGCAACAAGTCTTGGAGAGCATCGCCTCAGGCACAGGACCCTTTTTGTTGTTTGGTCAAACGGGAAGTGGAAAAACAGAGGTTTATCTTCAGGCCATTGAATCCGTTTTGAAAAAAAACCCGCTCGCTCAAGTGCTCATCATGGTGCCTGAGATCAACTTGACACCGCAACTGATGGCTCGTGTCAAAGAGCGCTTTGAGAAACACTTGGGTGAGCACAGCTTGGTGTGCCAGCACAGTGGCATGACCCCAGCTCAACGCTTGAACGCTTGGCTTGCAGCACACCAAGGCCAAGCCAGCATTGTGCTTGGCACACGGATGTCGATTTTCATGTCACTTCCTCGATTGGCCATGATTGTGGTGGACGAGGAACACGATGCGAGCTACAAGCAACAAGAGGGCTCTCGCTACTCGGCCAGGGACTTGGCCATCTATAGGGCACGACTGGTGGGTGCGAAAGTGTTGCTGGGCTCGGCCACCCCATCACTGGAGAGTTGGTTTCAAAGTGAGCCCTCAGGCAAATACCAACGCCTGTACATGAACCAAAAAATTGGGGGTGCGGCTCATGCAAAAGTGATTCGGGTGGACATGAACCATCAACCCCGAAACACCATCGTCTCGGCTCCTCTCTTGCAAGCCATCAAAGCGCGAGTGCAACGCCAAGAACAAAGCATCTTGCTGCTCAATCGAAGAGGTTACGCACCCATCATTCAATGCAACAGTTGTGGATGGATGACACAGTGCTTGCATTGCAGCGCCTATAAGGTCTTTCACAAACTTGACAAAAGCCTGCGCTGCCATCACTGTGGTCACACCTCGCGTGTGCCCGCGGCTTGTCCAGTATGCGCAGATCAAGATTTAGGAATGCTTGGGCTGGGCACTCAAAAGATTGAAGAACATTTGGCACAACTCTTAAAGCCCTTTGAAGAGGAGCTGGGTCGACCCATTCGTGTGCAGCGCGTGGACGCCGACAGCACCAAAACCAAGGACAGCTTGGAGCTTCAACTCCAAGCGTTTCACGCTGGAGAAGTGGACATTTTGGTGGGCACTCAAATGATTGCCAAGGGTCATGACTTCAGGCGCGTGAGTTTGGTGGCAGCAATTGATCCGGATTCGGGACTGTTCTCAAGTGACTTCAGAGCGCCTGAGAGGCTTTTCGCCTTGTTGATGCAAGCAGGCGGGCGCGCAGGGCGGGACTGGCAACTGCAAGAACACAGCTCACCCGAGCTTTGGATCCAAACGAAGCACCCCAAACACAAAATCTTCAGCGCACTCAAAACCTTTGACTATGAACAATTCGCCAAGGATGAATTGGCAGAGCGTGCCTTGGCCAACATGCCACCCTTTAGCGCACAAGCACTGATTCGAGCCGAGGGCAAAACCCAAGAGGGCGCACAACTGTTTTTATTGGCCATCCGGGCATGCGCGATGGAGCTTTTGAGCCAAGACGAGAGTTGCGCAGGATGTGAGGTCTTTGCTTATTCTGTGGTTCCGATGGCACTCAGAAAGTTGGCCAACATGGAGCGCGCGCAAATGCTCCTTGAGAGTCCATCCAGATCACAACTGCAGCACGTGCTGGGTAAACTACAAGCGCCCATGCAAGAGTTGCGCAAAAAGCACAAAGACATTGTGCGCTGGGCGGTGGACGTCGATCCCCAGCAACTTTAGGGTCTGACGCTCCAAGCTGAAGTTTGAAGAAAAAAAATCAGCTGTGGCATCTCAGAAGACCGTTATCATCACTCCTTTTTCACGCTAACACGTTCTCACCTTATGTCCTCGGGTCTTAATATCGCGCAAAACGATGCTGTTCATTACACCCAAGGTCCACTGCTTGTGCTGGCTGGAGCGGGTTCAGGTAAAACACGTGTGATCACCTACAAAATCGTGCGCCTCATCCAAAGCGGTGTGGCGCCCGAGAAAATCTGCGCCATCACTTTCACCAACAAAGCAGCCCTGGAGATGGTGGAGCGCACCAAAAGTCTTTTGGGCGCCAAAGGCAAAAAGGTTCAAATTTCAACCTTCCACTCTTTGGGCGTGAAAATCATGCGTCAAGAGGGCCATCTTTTGGGCCTGAAAAAACAATTCAGTGTCTTGGACAGCGATGACGTGCTCTCTTTGATCAAAGACGCTGGCGCCACCACAGACATTGCAACAGCAAAGCGATGGCAATGGGCCATTTCTGGCCTGAAAAACAAAGGCCTCAATGCCGAACAAGCCTTGTCCATGGCCAGCAACGACGAAGAGAGGCAAATTGCGCTCGTCATGGCGCAATACCAAGACCGCTTGAGTGCTTACCAAAGCGTTGATTTTGATGACCTCTTGGGCCTGCCTTTGCAATTGATGACCCGGTTTCCAGATGTCGCACAGCGCTGGCACGAGCAAATCGATCACCTCTTGGTGGATGAATACCAAGACACCAACGTCACCCAATACGAACTGCTCAAACACTTGGTGGGTCACACCAAAAACGAGTGGGCCAAATTCACGGCAGTGGGAGATGACGATCAATCCATTTATGGCTGGAGGGGGGCGACTTTGGACAACTTGCGTCAGTTGCCCATTGATTTTCCCAAGCTCAAAGTCATCAAACTGGAACAAAACTATCGCTCCACCACAGCCATTTTGAGAGCGGCCAACAACGTCATTCAGCTCAATCCGAAAATCTATCCCAAAACACTCTTCTCCGAACTTGGCGAGGGTGAGCCCGTGCGCGTGGTTCAAGCAGACCATGAGGAGCATGAGGCCGAGCGTGTGGTGGCAAGGATTCAGTCTTTGAGATCAGGCGCATTGGTGGCAGAAGGTTCCACGGGCGCTTTGGAGTGGAGAGACATTGCTGTTTTGTACCGAGCGAATCACCAATCTCGCATTTTGGAACAAGCCCTCAGAAAGGCGCAGATCCCTTACAAAGTCTCGGGTGGGCAAAGTTTCTTTGACCGAGCAGAGATCAAAGATTTGTGCGCTTGGCTTCGGCTGATGGTCAACAACGAGGACGACCCAGCGTTTTTGCGAGCCATCACCACACCCAAGAGAGGCATCGGTCACCAAACCCTATCCAGTCTGGGTTCATTTGCCAGTCAATACAAATTGAGTCTCTTTGAATCGCTCTTCAGCCACAGCTTACCTTCCGCTGTGTCTCCCAAGGCGATTGCTGGCCTTCATGAGTTTGGTCGGCTCATCAATGACTTGGAATTCAAAGCCAAGCACATTGAGGGTGCAGAGGGCGCGGCGCAGTTCTTCAAAGATTGGTTGGCAGAGATTGAATACGAGAAGTATCTCTTTGACCAAGGTGACAACGACAAAGCATCGGCCACGCGCTGGACACACGTTTTAGAGTTTTGTGATTGGATGGCTCAACGCTGTGGCGGTGTTGCCGATGCAAGCACTGCGCTTGCCATAGAGAGCGAGCGCAAGAATTTATTTGAGGTCATTCAAACCATCTCGCTTTTGTCAACCTTGTCTGAGCGTGAGAAAGATTCAAATGTACTCACTTTATCGACCCTGCACGCAGCCAAGGGACTAGAGTGGCCACATGTCTTTTTGGTGGGTGTTTGTGAAGGCATCTTGCCATTTCAAAACGACAATGACCTCGAGCTTGAAGAGGCGGTTAAAACGACTCGAATTGAGGAGGAACGCCGACTCATGTACGTGGGAATCACCCGCGCACAACGCTCTCTCACCGTGAGTTGGTGCAAAAGGCGTAAAAAAGGGCGGGAGATGATCAATGCCTCTCCCAGTCGATTCATTGAAGAGATGAATTTACAAAGCGATGCGCCACAAGAAGATCCACGTGAAAAGTTACGTGCCCTCAGGGCAGAATTCGCCAAGAAAGTGGCCCAAGACAAAGATCGCGATGTCGTGAGCAATCCTTGATCCAAACCATTGCACAGCCAAGCTTCATTTGGGCTTGTGTGGCTTGATCAAAATCAATGCCGGCAATATGAGCAGTGTCAAGACAAACATCAACCAGAAATTGTCAACATAAGCGATCATCGTTGCTTGCTTGGTGATTTCAGCATTCAAGAGGTGAAGTCCCGCTGCATTGCTCAAGTCAAATCCTTGGTTCAAAACCTGTGAAGACTCGCTCGTTCTCTCCAAGCCAATGTGTTGCGTCAAGGAAGCGTGAACCACTTGGGTGTTTCTAACCAGCATGGTCTGCACCAACGCAATGCCAATGCTTGAACCAATGTTTCGAATCAAGCTATACACAGCCGTGCCTTGAGAACGCAACTCAGGCGTTAGGGTGGCAAACGTGGCCGCACTCAGAGGCACAAAAATGATGCCCAGACCCAAGCCCTGAATAAAGCCTGGGATCATGATGTCCTCAGTCGTGATGTCCAAGGAATAGTTGGACATCTGCCAAAGGGAAAACGCGGTGATGCCAAAACCCAATGCCAATAGGTATCTGAAATCCACCTTTCCAACCCATCGGCCCACGAATAACATGGCCACCATCGTACCCAAGCCACTTGGCGCCAACGCCCAACCGGCTTGCTGAGCAGAGTAGTTCATCAAGCCTTGTAAAAGCGTGGGTGTCAGGGACCTGGTTGCAAAGAGAACCAAGCCCACCACAAAAATCAAAATCAAACCCATTGAATAGTTGAGGTTTGCAACCAGTCTGAATTCAAAGAACGATTCACCCACTTTGCGAGTTGCTGTGTGCAAAATGAATACAAGAAAGCTCAAACTCAACACCAACATTTCAACCCATGTCTCTGTGGATTCAAACCAATCGTTTTCTTCTCCCCGGTCAAGGAGCAACTGCAAGCAAGCGATTGCCAAGCTGAGTGTCACAAAACCTCTCATGTCAAAGTGAGCATCGGTTTTGATGGGCTTGGGTGTGATGAATTTATAAATGCCACCAAAAGCCAGCAGTCCCAGTGGCAAATTGATTAAAAAAACCCATCTCCAACTGTAGCTATCGGTGAGCCACCCCCCAAGCATGGGGCCCAACATGGGTCCAATCATGACGCCAACGCCCCAAATCGCCATGGCTGAGCCATGCTTGCTCGGTGGATTGATATCGAGCAGCACCGCTTGCGACAATGGAACAAGTGCAGCACCAAAAATGCCTTGGAGAATTCGTGCAATCACCATCTGCGTCAAATCTGCGGAGATGCCGCACAATAGGGATGCGAGTGTGAAGCCGCCAATGGAGAGCAAAAAGATTTGTTTTTGTCCAAACCGATCACAAAGCCAACCTGTGAGAGGCGTGGTCACGGCAACGGCCACGATGAAGGATGTGAGGACCCAATTGACTTGATCCAAGGATGCGTTGAATGATCCCTGCATGTGTGGCAAGGCAACATTGGCTATGGTGCCGTCGATGGCTTGAATGATGGTGGCCAACATGATCGAGATGGTGATCATGTTTTTGTGAATCGGCCTCTCACCAACGTTTAACTTTGAGCTCATGTAAGTTCAACCCCATTTTTTGGAAGTTGTACTTTTGAAAATAAACCGCACGCCATGCTTTTACATCGATGCTCTTTTTGCATTTGCAAACAAAGTTGATGGATTGAATTGTGTCACCAAGGCTGTTCCCAAAAGGATCACCGCCATTCCAAAAACCACATGCCAAGACAACACTTCGCCCATGAAGATGACTCCCCAAAGGGTGCCAAACAAAGGAATCAGAAAGGCCACGCTCAAAGCAGAAGCCGCTCCAATGTTTTCAATCAAGCGAAAATACAGCAAATAAGCAATGCCACTGCAAATCACACCCAAAGCGAAAACACTTGACCATACAGATGGAGTGGGCTCGCTTTGCATGGGGAACCACAACAGTGTGGGAAGCAAAAGAAATGCAGAAGCCCACATGCTTCCATGCGCATTGTCAAAAGGATCGATGCTTTTTGATCTCTTGGCGTAATTGGAAGCCAATCCATAGCAGCAAGCAGCTGACAAGCCCAAAGCCACCGAGACCCAAATGGCGTCATCCAACTGGGTGTCCACATGTCCAAATAACAAGCCGACACCTGTGAAGCCCAACACCAATCCGAGCCCTCGTTTGAAGGACAGGGTCTCAATCTTTAAAATCACACCGATCAAATAGCCCCAAATCGGGCCCGTGGCATTGAGCGTTGACAACTGCGAAGTGCTCAGGTGCAGGGATGCTTGAGCAAAGAGTAAAAAGGGCAGCGCGGAATTGAAAAATCCCATGAACGCATAGTGTTTCCAGTCTTTGAGCAATCGATTGTTTTTCTTGAGATAAAGGGCCAAGGCCAATAAAAAAACAGCTGCGAAAAAAGACCTTCCTTCGACCAAAAAAGCGGGGCCTAAAACTGGGGCAGCGACTCGCATGAACAAAAAAGAGCCGCCCCAAATGGCGGCCAGAATCAAGAGCCTGAGCAGATCGGGGATGGCCATGCTCAAGAGCCCATCGCCAGCTTCCAAAGGGGAAACAGATTGAATAGGGCCAAACTCACCAAGGTTGCAAAGGTCAGCTGCATACCCAGCACACGGAACTTAAAACGCTGTGGATTGGATAAAACACTCACTGCGTGTAAAACACGGCCCAGCACCAAGGCCAAAGCCACAACCATCAAAGCGGTGGACGCGAAATGATCAAGCTCCAACAAAGCCATGAGTACAAGGCTCAAGGGTACGTATTCAGAAAAGTTCCCATGGGCTCGAATGGCGGCTTGTAAATTTTGCACACCGCCATCGCCCAAAGCGATTTTTTCTGTTCTTCTCAATGCGATGACTTTGAACGCCAAAAACACGTACACAAAGGTCAACAAAGAAGCGGTCGTGGCTGTGATGATCAAAATGTGTATCCTTTTATTTCATTGAAGCCGTGTTTTGAATTTTCATATTGGGCTCATGCCCTGATCGATTTTGATCTGCTGTAAACCCGACGAATTCAAAAATTCAACAAACGACTTGACCTCAGACCATCGGATGGGATTTTTCTCGATTGCAGTGGGAATTCCTGAAGAAAACCTTGTGGTGTATGCCACTTCGCTTGGAAGGGTTCCCAAAACATCAATCCCTGGCAATGCAATGAGCTCACTGAGTTGCTGAAAACCCAACTCCACTTGTCCACTCGCAACCAATGATCCAACAGGAACGCCTGGAGGTGCTACGACAGTGGCAGCCTTGACCTCGCTTGAAATGCCCCAACGCTCAAAGAGCTTTTCCAAATAGACTCCGCTTGGGCCTGTTGAATAACTCAATGTGGCACTGGATAAAACGCTTGCTTTGAGTGCTGCTTCCGTTGAGATATCAGGGTGTTTACCGCCCTTTTTGACGGCAACAGCAACACTGGAGAGAACCCAATCTTGTCTTGAATTGGTCAACAAATGCCCGGCTTGAATCAACTTATCAATGGCATCTGAGGCCAACAAGACAATGTCAAAGCCCTCACCAGCTTGAACTCTTTTTGCCGCATCCACACCGCCCACTGACTCGATTTGAACTTCAACACCAGTCTGGGCTTTATACAAATGCGTCAACTGAGACAACACCGCCTTGGTGGCCATTGAAGATATACCTTTTAAAACGATTGGTGCTTGAGTGTTCATGTTGCAATTATTGGTGATGGTTTAAAAGTCATTTTACTGTCACCCATCAATTTTCGTTTTGAATGACTTGTTTTGAATAAGACCTTGCCCAGGTCTGTGATCATCCGCTCAATGAACTGGTATCTTTAAAGTAATAATAAATCCCTACGCCACAAATCAACCAAATCACCAACACAAGAATCAATCCCAATTTGCTTTTGGGTTTCTTCTGATGGGTTATCCACCATTCATCAGATTTCAGAGCTGACTCGGAAATCACTTTTTCTGGGATCAGGCGCAAGGCAATCCAAATCAATGCTGGTAACAAAATCACATCGTCCAGGAATCCAAGAATTGGAACGAAGTCTGGGATGAGGTCAATGGGGCTGAGCGCATAGGCAACCACGAAAATACATATGACTTTGGGCAACCAAGGGGTCTGTGGATGTTGAGTTGCAAACCAAAGCATCACAACATTTTTTTTAAGCGCTTTTGCCCAAGATTTAAGTTGATCGACAACAATCATTTTTATTTATTAAATGTAAGAATTTACGACACAGCTGAGTTCGCTTTAAATCTCAAAGCAATCACCAAAAACACCCATGCAGCGAGACACTCCGCCAAGATGAACCCAAAAACATCTGAAGGTGAAATTCCAACAAATGTATCGGTCATGCTTCTGGCCAAAGCGACGGCGGGGTTCGCAAAAAATGTGGATGACGTGAACCAGTAACCTGCTGTGACGGTCAAGGACACCAACATGGGTAAACGATCCTTTGATGCTCTCTCTCCCAAATGAATAACGGATAAGAGAATCAAGGTCGATAAAAACTCACTGACCCAAATCCCCAATCCAGTTCTGATCTTGTTCGAAGTCTGAATCACCTCTAAACCAAACAAGACATGTGTGATGCATACCCCTAAGATGGCACCACTGAATTGGGACAAGGAAAACCCAAGTAATTTTCTTAGTCTAATGTTACCCAGCCTCCAACTCACCAGGCTCACAACCGGGTTGAAATGAGCCCCTGAGATGGGCGCCAACAACACGATTAAGACATAAAGTCCTGCTCCAGTGGCGATGCTATTTCCCAAGAGTGCGACTGCCGGATTTCCAGCGCTCAAGGTGTCCCCCATCAGACCGGAGCCTGTGACAATCATGAGCAACAAAGCAGTTCCGAAAAATTCGCCAATGTATTGCTTCATGCTTTGGTGTGCACTTCTCTCAAACTCATGGAATCCAATTTGTCCAGTGGCATTTGAGCCAAAGTCTCAATTCTGTTTCTCAATCCATTGAGGGTATCTACAAATGCTTTGTGTTTGTGTGATTCATCTCCTAGCACTTTGGAAGGATCTGGGAAACTCCAATGCGCTGTTACGGGCTGACCAGGCCAAAAGGGACAAGGTTCTTGCGCTGCTTGATCACAAACAGTGATGATGAAATCCATCCTTGGTGCATCTTTTGATGAATACTCATCCCAACTCTTGCTTCTGAGCTTGGTTTGGTCAAATCCCAGTTCTTGGGCCAATTGGCGAGCAATGGGATGAATCTCATCGCCAGGGGTAGACCCGGCAGAAAATCCTTGAAACAAACCACTGTGATGGGTAGACGCCAAAGCTTCTCCCAAAACGGATCGAGCACTGTTGTGTGTGCAAAGAAAAAGGATGTTGTATTTTTTCATTCAATGCGCCTTGCGACAATACCAAACAGGGCTGTTGTGCCTTCTATAAACAACGCACTCACCGTCCCTTAAATGGACGCTTGAAGGCGGCGCATAGCTAAGGCTAGCCAGTGAGGCTTTATTTGAGAGTACGAGGGTGGGGTTGGTTTGGGGGAGACTCCTTACTTTATGCACAGTTGTACACAGAGTAAGGAGTGTTTACAGCGTACCTAGCGTCGGGAAACAGTGACACTAGGTTTATGAATGGTGGCCTGGGGCGGAATCGAACCACCGACACAAGGATTTTCAATCCTCTGCTCTACCGACTGAGCTACCGGGCC
>CAIPII010000010.1 GCA_903865035.1 uncultured Burkholderiales bacterium
AGGAGAAGACGCTTGAGTGCCACTTTGGACCATGTGGTGGTCATGGCTGCTAGCTTGGAGCAAGGACTGGAATGGGCCCAGGAGACATTGGGTGTCAAACCCCAAATTGCTGCCGAGGTCACGCGATTTGGCACCAAGAGCGCCTGGATCAAAATGGCAACCCCCACTTTCCCTTTGGCCTATTTGGAGATCATCGCACTGAACCCCTTGGTGACCCATTTACCCAAGGGTGTGGAGAGCAGGTGGTTTGACATGGATGACAAGGCGTTGAGGGAGAGTGTCAAACCAGAACCGCGTCTCATTCACTGGGTTGCGAATGTGAGCGACTTGCACGCGGCCCACAGTTTGTTTCGCATGCAACAAATTGAGCGGGGTCAAGCCATTGCCTGCACCAACAACACTGCAAAGGGGGTCCAAAACTGGACCCTCACGGTACGTCCCGATGGACAAAGGCTCTTTGATGGTTGCGCGCCCAGTTTGGTTCAATGGGGAAAGCCCAACGCAGCAGAGCCCATGAAGTTGCATCCTAGAAATGTCTTGCCAAGGAGTGGTTTGAGTCTCAAGGGCTTTGAGGTGACACACCCGTCTGCCCCAAAGATCAATGCCGCTCTCACAGCCATTCAAATGAAGGATGTGGTTTGCACGGAGGGTCCTTCCAATTTGCAATTGCAGCTCAACACCCCCAAAGGTCCTGTTGTTCTATACTTGAATCCTTGATATTGAGACTTTTTCTGATGAACGCTCAAAGGTAGAAGAGATGAAGATGCACAATCCACCGCACCCTGGACTCACTTTGAGAGATGACGTGTTGCCAGCTCTGGGTCTAACGGTCTCTCAGGCGGCAAGGCAATTGAAAGTGGCCCGCACCACTCTTTCACGCCTGATCCAAGGGCGCAAAGCCATTTCTCCTGAGATGGCATTGCGAATTCAAGCATGGTTGGGTGTTGATAGAGGAGGAGACGCCCGCTTGTGGCTTGCAGAGCAAAGTGCTTACGACATGTGGCAAGCTCATCAGAAATTGAGAGATGAACTCTCAAAGATCAAGCCAGCACCTTTGAATCTGAAGATTTAATCTCCAAGCTTGGATTCACAAAGATACCGGTAAAGATATTTTGGAAGCCATGCAATTCATGGTTCACTCTTAAGATTGAGAGCCAAATGAGCCGAGTTGCATTCATGACCTGGCCAATTGGAGCGCTAGCTTAGGATCCTAGGATCGAGTTAATTTGATTTCACTGGAATGAAAGAGGAGAGCGTTTGCAAGTTTTCAAATGTTTCCGGATCAAATGCAATGTCGCCTCCAGGGTTGGGTTTTCCAGTCGTTTGCAAGTTTTTGAAGTCGAACAAATTGGGGTCGAGCAAGTGTGAGGTGACAACTTTGGTCAAAGCGTTGAACATGTTGGCCACTCGCCCCGGGTATTTTTGTTCCCATTCTCTGAGCATGTTTCCAACTTGAACCCGTTGAAGATTGTCTTGGCTGCCACACAAGGTGCAAGGGATGATGGGGAACTGCTTGTGATCGGACCAAGCTTGTAGATCTGCCTCTGGCACATAGGCCATGGGCCTGATCACGATATGCCCACCCTCATCGCTCAAGAGTTTGGGTGGCATGCTCTTCATCCTGCCCCCAAAAAAGAGGTTGAGCATGAAGGTTTGAACGATGTCATCTCGGTGGTGACCCAAGGCAATTTTATTGGCCCCAAGCTCACCAGCCACACGGTACAGAGCACCACGGCGAAGTCTGGAACACAGACTGCACATTGTTTTGCCTTCAGGAATGATGGACTTCACAATGGAATAGGTGTCTTGCTCCTCAATGTGGTACTCCACACCGATGCTCTCTAAATAGTTGGGGAGCACGTGCTCGGGAAACCCGGGTTGTTTTTGGTCGAGGTTGACGGCTACGATCGAAAAATCAATGGGTGCACGGGCTTTGAGTTTGAGCAAAATATCCAGCATTGAGTAGCTGTCTTTGCCGCCCGAGACGCAAACCATCACTCGGTCACCTTCTTCAATCATGTTGAAGTCGATGATGGCTTGACCCGCCAATCGGCACAGGCGCTTTTCCAGTTTGTGCATTTCACGCTCATGCTTCTTTTGCTTGGCGATGTCGCTCACCAATTCTTCTTCCGGACCTTCTTTCAAAGCCGTGTTGACCCAGGAGTCTGGTTCATCGATGAGAGGACGTGTGGTGGATTCGGTGTGCATGGCGAGTCAATAAAAGGTCGGAGGGCAATAGGACTTTGGGATCAAAGAAGGTTTTGGCATATCAAGGTTGTGCTTTGTTTAGCGGCAAAACTGCACAACTGTGAGCAAAAAAATAGGGACCGATCTGTGAATCTTTTCACCTATCTCATCGTCTCAATTTTTAAAAGGCCAGGGGGTTAAAACATGCTTTGAAGCGTGTTTTGACACTTTTAGGCATTTTAACGTTTTAAGCCTGCAAATGACAGCTCATCAGGCTCAATACGAGGCAGATTAGTCCATGTGTTTGGACTTGAAGACCTCCACTCCAACCGCTTCGCAGTCGGGGTAGACCTCGGTTTTGCGGGTTGAGAGTTGAACCGCCATCACTTTGGGGTGAGCCAAGAAGAGATCCACCAATTCATCGCACAAGGTTTCTTGCAAATTGATGTGACCCTTTTGGATGCGTTTCATGACCACTTGGCGAATGAAGTCGTAATCGACCACTTCGTCCAAGGCGTCCGATTTGGGTTTGCTCTCGGCTTCTAAGACGTACAAGTCCACGTCGATGAGCAATTTTTGGCTTTTGCCTTTTTCAAAGTCGTGAATCCCAATGTGCGCATCCACATTGAGTCCTTTGAGAAAAAGTCGCCTGTGCTTGGAGAGCAGGGGGTTGGGTGGTGTCATCATTGGCCTTTGAGGAGTTGGTCAACCACGTTCATCACATCTCGCTCCAAGGGGACCAGGTGCTGTCCATTGTCTGCGCGAAGGGTGGTGCCGGTGAGGGCCGGGTTTTGGGCTAAGAAAAGAATGCATTGGACCACGTGCTCAGGGTCAATGGGTTGCTGTAGCAAATTCACGCTTCCAGCTTTTTTGAAATTGTCCAAAGTCTGTGGGCCACTGGGGTAGAGGAGTCCAGGAGCTACTGCGTTCACGCGAATCGTGGGTGCAAGTCCTTGAGCTTGCAATCCCACTGCCCGCTCAAGTGCCAATTTGGAGAGCGTGTAGCTGAAGTAATCGGGGTTCAAATTGAACACCTTTTGATCCAAGATGTGAACCAAACTTGGTTTGGTTGCTGATGCCCCTGTTGGCCTATTTTTGTGGAGTTCAAACATCAGTTGACCCAAGCGCATGGGAGCGAGCAAATTGACCCTCAACTGCTCCAAGGCTTGTTCCTGATCAAAAGCATCAGCTGTATCTGGCTCAAAGAGAGAGGCGTTGTTGACCACGCACATGAGGTCAGGACCCGTTGTGTGGGTCAAGCTTTTGAAAAGGTGCTCGACGTCTGAGTTGGACGCCAACTGCGCTTTAAGACCCAGAAATTGAACGCTTGGATAGAGACTTGCAATTTCAGCTTGCAGTTGATCGCACTCTGCGCCTGATGCATTGAAGTGACAAGCCACGTTCCAACCCGCTTTGGCAAAGCCCAAGCAGGTGGCTCTGCCCAGTCGCTTGGCGCCTCCGGTGATCAATACCCAAGCTTGCATGTGTTGGTCTTCAAGAATAGAAAA
>CAIPII010000011.1 GCA_903865035.1 uncultured Burkholderiales bacterium
GCCATGCGAAAGAGGGGGCCCTCTTCAAGAGGCCACCTCGAGAGCAGCCGGGCTTGGTGGCCTCCACGCAAATGGATCACGCCACCAATGGGTGGTTTTTTACTCACCCGCATGTGAACGGCAACTTGGTGAGGTGGCTCATTGGGGTTGGAGTGGGGTGGGAGGACGCGTTCGATCAACAATTCAACCTGACCGCCCGTGGACTTTTCTCCAAAGAGGCGAGCTTTCAACACCTTCGTGTCGTTGAAGATCAACAAGTCGCCCTTTTGTAAGAGATTGGGCAAGTCATAGAAATGTCGATCGACAAATTCCTCATGGACGCCGTCCAAGAGTTTTGAGGCACTCCTGGGGTGGGTGGGGTGTTGGGCAATCAACTCTTGGGGGAGTTCGAAGTCAAAGTCCTCCACTTGCCAAGGGCGAGCTGGGCTCACAAAGGTATTGAGTGACAAGGGGGCGTTGGGGTGAGAGGAGGCGCTTAACGCGTGGGTCATGGTGCTTGAGGGCTTGACTGGCCCATTCCAAGTTGGTTCGGTGAAAAAGACATCATCGATGAAGGCAACAAAAGAGTTGTCCATGCATCTTGATGCAAGATCCCATTGTAATGGGCGTGGGCGCATGGGGACTGGAACAAGGGTCACTTGGGGTTCACCTTGACCAGGACATGGGAGCGTGCACAATTGAGCCACCCATGGAAAACAGCAAAGCCTTATCTGCCCCTCAAAAAGCCCTCTTGCGCATGGGGCTCACCAGCCCCACAGAGCTTGCGTTGCATTTGCCCTTTCGATATGAGGATGACACGAAGCTTGCTCGCTTGCGAGAAGCAAGAGAGGGTGAGGTCATTCAATTTGAGGCGGTCGTGAAAGGTGTTGAAGTCGTTCATCGCCCAAGGCGCCAGCTCAAAGTGGAGGTCAGGAGTGAGGAGAGCGACTGCACCTTGCGCTTTTTCAACTTTTACCCCTCTCAGCTGAAACAATTTGTGGTGGGCGAGACGCTTCGCTTCAAGGGTGAGGTCAGAGGTGGTTTGATGGGATACACGGTCATGCATCCCAGTGTTCAAAAAGCAGGCGGACCACTCCCTGAGAGTTTGACCCCGGTTTACGCGAGCACGCAAGGTTTGCCGCAGAGTTACCTTCGCAAAGCGGTGCTCTCTGGCTTGAACCAAGCCATGAAGTCCACACACTTTGATCCCACCATCCCCAAGGCGTGGGAGCCCAATTTGTCGATGAGCTTGAAGGAGGCGCTTTGGGCATTGCATTGCCCAAGCGCCAAAACACCCATCGAGACACTTGAGTCACATGAGCACCCTGCTTGGCAAAGGCTCAAGGCAGAAGAGTTGTTGGCCCAGCAACTCTCGCAGCACAAAGCCAGGCAAGCGAGGTTGGAGCTCAAAGCGCCTTTGTTGGATGGGCACTCAGGCACTGGCATTGGGTTGGCTGAGAAGTTGCGAGCGGCTCTCCCCTTTGAGCTTACAAATGCACAAAGAAGCGTGAGCGAAGAAATTGAGGCCGATCTCAAACGCTCACA
>CAIPII010000012.1 GCA_903865035.1 uncultured Burkholderiales bacterium
ATCTCAACATGTTTGAAATTGTCCCAATTGCTGACCTTTTGGGTCAAATTCCAAATGAGTCACAAATAGGTGACTTTCCTGTTCAACAAGACTTGTTCCAAACGTTGGGACACTAGTGACAAGAGTTTTTTAATTTTTCATTACAATGAAACTGCAGTGATTGACGAAGTCAACATGCCCACATATTATGTCCTACATATTATCTTAATTCATTTCAACCGTCCAGAGCCACTCAACACGTGTTAGAACCGTCAAGAATGAACAGCAAAGCCTCTCTCTCAATGGATTCAACACACATTGGACCCTTGATCACAGATAAAGAAATAGGCCCTTTGTCTTCAAAAATTTACACAAAAATTGTTGAACACATTCTTCAAGGTGGATTTGGGCAAGCAGGTAAATTACCTGCTGAAAACGAGCTTGCGCTCTCTTTCAAAGTTTCCAGATCTACCATTCGCGAGGCCCTTTATCGACTCAAAGTGGACGGCGTCATTGAGTCAAGAAAAAAAGCTGGCACCTATGTGATTAAAAATCCAGCGCAAACTTTGGTGGCAGCTGTGCCCATCAAGAACTTTGATGACATTGAGAAATACTATTCTTTTCGCTCTTGCATTGAGTCTGGAGCGGCCGCATCGGCTGCAGAAAACCACAATGAGGATGATCTCAAAGCGCTGGAACAAGCTTTAAGTGAGCTCAACTCAGCCTTGCAGAGCGGTTCTGCGGGCATCGATGAAGATGTTGTCTTTCACCTGGCGATTGCAAAAGCCTCTCACAACCCTTTCTTTGTCCAAAACATTGAAACCAGCGTCGCCCCTATTCGACAATTCATCGAACTGGTCAGAACCATTGACGACAAAAAAAGCAGTCCACGAATCAGCGCTACGCAAAAAGAACATGAAAACATTGTCGATGCAATTCGAAAAAGAGCAGCCAAAGAAGCTGCGGAGGCCGTGATGCTTCACATCTCCAACGCCAAAAAACGCATCTTTGAAGGCACCATATTGCCTTGAGCCTTTAAAAATCGGCTCAAAACTGCAAATCCGCCTCGCCGGACCCTTGTGGCTTGAACCTTTGAGTTTGAGTTTTAAACTCAAAATTTAACTCATTGAGCACTTAGAAATGCAGATTTAAAGGGAAAACCCTAGTGCTTAATGTCCAACATTAATTGAATCTCAATTTAATGTCATACATAATATAAGTTGCAATTTGAGCAGCTTTTGCGATGTTTGATCCGACACTTGTCGACGCATGAGTTGAATCCAAAGATGCTCTTTTTAATTTAAAACACACATCATCGACGGAGACCTAATCCATGAAAAAAAGCTCTTCCACTCAGTTCTTATTGAGTGCCATCTCCATTGCGGCGTTGACGCTCGCCTCACAAGCACAGGCCCAACAATCGGGCGTTTTGCACATTTAAATTCATCAAAATCTATTCGCTTTTCAAATCATTGATGGGATTGAGTCAAATTGAAAAAGCCCCAGATGCATGCCTTGGTAGACATTGCGCATGGGGCCCATTCAAACATCAGATCGCACCCAAGGTGCCATCGTTTGTTTTAGACTTTATGGTGATCAATGATTTGATTGAAGGTGTGACTTGGACGCATGACGGTTTCCATTTTCTTGCGATCAGGCAAGAAGTAACCGCCGATATCTACGGCCTTACCTTGTACTTCTTTCAACTCTTGAACAATCTTTTGTTCGTTCTCACTCAGTGACTTGGCAAGACCCGCAAAGGCACTTTGCAGCTCTTTGTCCTCGCTTTGGGCGGCCAATTCTTGCGCCCAGTAAAGGCTCAAATAGAACTGGCTGCCTCGGTTATCGAGTTCGCCGGTCTTGGTCGAGGGGTTCTTGTTGTTGTTCAACAATTTACCCGTGGCTGCATCCAAGGTTTTGGCCAATATTTTGGCTTTGTTGTTGTTGGTCTTGATGCCCAACTCTTCAATGCTGGCCGCCAAGGCCAAGAATTCGCCCAAAGAATCCCATCGCAAATGATTTTCCTCAACCAGTTGTTTGACGTGCTTGGGAGCTGAGCCACCAGCACCTGTTTCATACAGTCCACCACCAGCCATCAAGGGCACAATAGAGAGCATTTTGGAACTCGTGCCCAATTCCATGATGGGAAAGAGGTCGGTCAAATAATCACGCAGAATGTTGCCGGTGACAGAAATGGTGTCAAGACCTCTGATGACACGCTCCAAAGAGAAACGAATGGCTCTGACTTGGGACATGATGTGAATGTCGAGTCCCTTCGTGTCGTGGTCCTTGAGATAGGTGTTGACCTTCTTGATGAGCTCTGCCTCATGTGGGCGATAGGGATCGAGCCAAAATACAGCTGTCATGCCTGAATTGCGTGCACGGGTGACCGCCAACTTCACCCAGTCGCGAATGGCAGCATCCTTGACCTGACACATACGCCAAATGTCCCCTGCCTCAACGTGTTGTGACAACAGCACTTCACCTGATGCCAAGTCCACAATGCGTGCCTCTCCATCCTCGGCAATCTCGAAAGTTTTGTCGTGTGAGCCGTATTCTTCGGCTTGTTGAGCCATCAAGCCCACATTGGGCACGGTTCCCATGGTGACGGGATCAAACTTGCCGTTGGTCTTGCAGAAGTTGATGGTTTCTTGGTAGATGCGAGCAAAAGTGCTCTCAGGAATCACCGCTTTTGAGTCCCTGGCTGTTCCATCCTCACCCACATCTTGCCGCCAATTCTGATCATGGCGGGCATGGATGCATCAACGATCACGTCATTGGGCGCATGCAAATTGGTGATGCCTTTGCTGGAGTCGACCATGGCCAACTCAGGGCGATTGGCGCGGCAGGCTTTCAAGTCAGCCAAAATTTCCTCTTTCTTGGCCGCTGGCAAGGTTTCAATCTTCTCATAGAGATTGACCATGCCGTTGTTCACATTGACACCAATTTCGTCAAAGAGTTTGCCATGCTTGGCAAAAGCATCTTTGTAGTACACACGCACCGCATGACCAAAAACGATGGGGTGCGAGACCTTCATCATGGTGGCTTTGAGGTGAAGAGAGAAAATGAGACCAGTTTCTTTGGCATCGTTCATTTGCTCTTCAAAGAACTCACAGAGCGCTTTTTTGCTCATGTACATGCTGTCAATGATCTCTCCAGCCAGCAAAGATAACTTGGGCTTCAAGACCATGGTCTTGCCGCTCTTGGTGACGAGCTCCATTTTGACGTCACGCGCTTTATCAAGCGTCATGGACTTCTCGCCGTGGTAAAAGTCTCCGTGCTTCATCGTAGCCACGTGGGTTTGAGAAGCCATGCTCCAAGTGCCCATGCTGTGTGGATTTTTACGTGCAAAGTTTTTAACGGCCAGCGGGGCGCGGCGATCAGAATTGCCCTCTCTCAAGACTGGATTCACTGCAGAGCCCAAGCACTTGGAGTAACGATCGCGAATGGATTTGTCTGCGTCTGTTTTTGGGTCTTCAGGGAAATTGGGCAATTGATAGCCCTTGCTTTGCAGCTCTTGAATACAAGCCTTGAGTTGAGGAACAGAAGCACTGATGTTGGGCAACTTGATGATGTTGGTCTCTGGCACCAAGGTGAGCTTGCCCAAATGAGCCAAGTTATCAGGGAGTTGCTGCTCAGGGGTCAGGAACTCAGGGAATTCTCCCAAGATACGAGCAGCCACAGAGATATCGCTCTCAGCGATTTCGATGCCCGCAGGAGCAGCGAAAGTGCGAATCAAAGGCAAAAATGAGGCCGTCGCCAGCAAAGGGGCTTCATCGGTCAAGGTATAGATGATTTTGGAGTGTTCAGTAGACATTGATGCGTTACTTTTTGATGATGAGATGAAATAAAGGCTTGGAAATGATCTGTCCAACCCAGTCCTTTGAGTCTTGAGCCATCGAATGGCCCCAAGGGTTTTGTTATTTTACTCCTGCAATTTACACTTTGACAGCGCCTAAACCCGAAGAGAACAGCACCTCTAAGTTTAAGATTAAATGTTTTTTCGCAATAAATCTGTTGAAAAATCTTTGACTTTGCAAACACCACACAATTGCATGGTCCTCAAGAACTCATCCGACAAAATGCTCAAAGCTTGGTGCGCACCCTCATGTGCAGCGGCAACAGCACCGTACAAAGTTGCACGACCGCTCAGCACACCACTCGCACCCAAGCTCAAAGCTTTGGCCATGTCACCACCATGGCGTATACCACCATCGACCCAGACCGGTACGCGACCTTTAACACTGGCCAACACCTCTGGCAAAACTTCCAGAGAAGCCTGTGCGCCGTCCAACTGTCGACCTCCGTGATTTGAGACCACAATCAAATCAACCCCCAAGTCGACCAACTTGGCTGCATCATCTCCTCTTTGTACACCTTTGACGATCAATTTTTTAGGCCAACGGTCTCTGACCTCTTTGAGTCTTTCAAAATCAAAACTGGGATCATAATTTTTACCAACCGAGGAACCCAAACCAGACAGAGATTTCATGGGCGAAGTTTTTGCAGCATTGGCACCAACCAAATTCTCCATCACTGGAAAGCCATGTTTGAGCATTCTGAGCAACCAACTGGGTCGACTTAGCATGTCCATCAAATTGCGATCAGAAAAACGAAAAGGCAATGAAAAATGGTTGTGATGGTCTTTGACTCTTTTTCCACCAACGGCCAAATCCACCGTGATCATGAGCGCTTCATATCCAGCATTCAAGGCTCGCTCTTGGAGTTTCCAAAAGTGAACTTGATCGCTGAGAACATAGGCTTGAAACCACAATCGACCGGGTGCGTGCTCAGCAATTCGCTCGATGCTGGTTGTGGCGCTGGTGGACAAACAGTAAGGAATGTTGAATTGAACCGCAGCTTTGGCCAAAGCCAAATCGGCCAAAGGATGTCCAAAACCCGCGCCTCCAGTGGGGCCAATGGCTAGAGGCAGTCCAATCCCTGCGCCAAAAACCTCTCCAGTAGGATCGACTTGTGAAACGTCACGAAGAACATGGGGGCGCCAGAGTTGCTTTTTAAAGGCCAATGCATTGTTTTTGAGAGTATCTTCATCCTCGGCTGCACCATCATAAAAATCAAAAACACCTTTGGGCAAAGTATTCTTAGCAGCTTGCCTGAGATCCTCTATGGTGTAAGCATGATGGATATTGCTTGAACTTAAGCGTTCACCCATGATCAAAAAACTCCGTTTAGCACTTGCAAATTGATGAATCAGTCAATCTATCCAAAAAGAAAAGGAGCCCGATTTTGGCGAGGAACCCAATGGCCATTACAAACAATTCTAACCATCAAAGCACCAAGGCTTAAACATCTTTGACAATCTGTTTCTAGGCCAATGGCTATTGTTCTGAGGACAAGATTCTCTGCATGTCTCAGTTTAATTGATGCTCTTGAATGCCCCCTAGGTGAAACCCGTAGTAACACCAATTACAAAATCAACGCGTACCCATAGAATGGTCAAATCCTTGGGCCATCCCCCTCAAAAGACCTCATCATCAAATGCGTTGTCCATAACAACAGCCGCCCAATATTCAAGCTAGACCTCCATCATGACCAACATTTTGATATTGCTCACCCTCCCAGAATTGGTGAGGCAACAATATTTGCAGAAAGTACAAGCCTTAAATCCCAACAACGTGGTCAAACTGATCGATCACCACAGCAAAGCCGAACCCCACATTCACGAAGCAGATGTTCTGATCACGTTTGGCCCAATGATGGCAGAGCATGTATTGGAAAATGCAGATCGACTCAAATGGATACAAGCACTTGGAACAGGGGTCGATGGGATCACAAACCGAGCAGCGCTGAAAGATCAAGTGACAGTGACCAATCTGCACGGCATACACGGCCCACCAGTGTCTGAGGCAGCCCTGAGCATGATGTTTGCACACTCCAGAGGCATGATCACCAACTTTCGAAATCAGCAAAATGCGGTTTGGGAAAAAAGGATTCCGCCCAGTTTGTTAAAAGGTAAAACTGTCACCATTTTTGGAATCGGTGTCATCTCAACAGATCTGGCACCCAAGTGCAAAGCGCTTGGCATGAGGGTCCTTGGGATCAGTTCAACACAGAGAACGGTAGCGGGGTTTGATGAAGTTTTCTCGAGAGAGCACGCACTGGATGCAATTTGTCAAGCAGATTATTTGGTCCTGCTCACGCCCTACACCCCTGAGACCCATCACATCGTCAACGGGAAAACCTTCTCTGTGATGAAGAAAACAAGTTACATGGTGAATTTGGCTCGTGGAGGCGTGGTCGACGAAAGTGCTTTGATAGATGCACTAAAGAATGGACAAATTGCAGGCGCTGCGCTCGATGTTTTCTCACAGGAGCCTTTGGGCTCTGAGAGCCCATTTTGGTCAATGCCCAATGTCATTGTGACGCCTCACCAAGGGGGCTTCTATGATGGATACGTGGACGAAGCCATTCCTGTGATTCAAACCAATTTGGAACACTTTGAAAAAAATGATTTCAAAAGCATGATGAACGTTGTTCGTGCTGCCAAAACCAACTGATCAAGAGAATTTACATGAGCTTTATTGAAGAAAAAATACACAACCCCATATCAACCCAAGAGCTCGAGAGGCGTTGGGCTCTGGTGAGGCAAGCCATGCGTGATCGCAAAATCGATGTTCTCCTGATGCAGGCCAACAACGATTTTATGGGTGGATACATCAAATATTTCACCGATGTTCCAGCCACCAATGGCTACACCGTTACAGTTGTTTTTCCTGTAGACGACAGAATGACAGTGATTGGACAGGGACCATTCAATATGGTGAGGGACTTCGCAAGCGAGGATGACATCCTCCGAAGAGGCGTTGCACGCTTCATGGGCACTCCCAGTTATGCCTCTGCACCTTACACTTCACATTACGACGGAGAGCTGGCAGCCAAGGCCTTGGAGAAATATGCCAACGCTACCGTTGGACTATTGGGTCTGACGGCCATCTCACACTCTTTGATGGACACCCTTAAAAAAGGAAAATTCTTAAACACCCATTTCATTGATGCCTCTGAGATGGTGGATGAAATCAAGTGCATCAAGAGTGAAGAAGAATTGTCTTGTATTCGCCGAGTTGCACAAATGCAGGATTTGGCCATGAAGACCGTTTTTGAAAAAATAAGGCCAGGCATGCGCGACATTGAGGTTGCTGCGATCGCAGAACAGGTGGGACACAGCCACGGGAGTGAACAAGGACTATTTCTTTGCGCTTCTGGCCCAGTTGGAATGGCTCCTGTTTTCGCAAATCGATATCAACAAAATAGAATCATTCAAGAAGGTGATCAATTTACACTTCTCATCGAGAACAACGGGTTTGGCGGGTTTTATGCTGAGTTGGGACGCACCTGCGTTTTAGGTAAAGCTTCGCAGGAAATGAAAGATGAGTTCGAATTCGTCATTCAAGCTCAAAAATTCACAGCCTCACTCCTGAAACCAGGTGCTGACTGCAAAGACATCTGGAAAGAGTACAACCAATACATGAGAGATCATGGAAGGCCCGAAGAAAAAAGGCTGCACTGCCACGGACAAGGCTATGATATGGTTGAGAGACCGCTCGTGCGCATGGATGAGACCATGAAGATTGCTAAAAACATGGTCTTATCGGCTCACCCGACCTACACGACGGAGAGAACATACAGCTGGGCATGTGATAATTTTTTAGTGGGAAATCAAAATGCAAACGAGAGAATGCATCAATTTCCCCAAAAGATATTTGAACTTTAAACTCTTAAGGGCTGAACTTTATAGTTCCAGCTTGAAAAAAGTACCTGTATTCTTTGATCAAAGCAAGTCATAGAGAAAATTTGACCATGCTGAAGGAACATTCAATGGTGCGCAGCAACATCAGATAAGTGACTTCAGGGCGCACCAATCAGGAAAAACCCCCTTGGATGTCTGTACTGGTCTGTGTCAAAGTGGGAATTTGTAAAAACAACTCGAATTGACACAACATGAGTTTGCTCAATGGAAGAAAATACAAGTTCATTTCTTTTGAAAAAATTTCAATTTTCGCAGCAGCTTTTGGGGTTTCCATATCTGCCAACGCTGAGAATTATCCAACTCGCCCCATTCAGCTGATATTGCCCTATGCTGCAGGCGGGTTCAGTGATCAAGCCAGCCGAGTATTGGCCGATAGCATTGGCAAAACATTGGGGCAACCGCTTATCCTCGAATCGAAAGCCGGTGGCGGTGGTCGTATTGGCGCGGAATTCATCTCACACGCTCAGCCAGACGGCTACTCACTCTTGATGACCACAAATGGCACGCACACCTACATGGCGGTCACAGAGAAAAATTTAAGTTATGACCCAATCAAAGACTTTACTCCCATCTCTCTAATCGGTACGTACGGCCTGTTGATGGTGATCAACCCCTCGATTCCAGCTAAAAATTTAACTGAATTCATCGATTACGCGAAAAAAAATCCGGGCAAGCTAAACTATGCAACCTCAGGAGTTGGAAGTGGATTGCACTTTGCAGGCGAACTTTTCAAATCCATGGCGGGAGTGAACATGATTCACATTCCTTACAAGGGGTCTGGACCAGGCATGCAAGATGTGATTGCTGGTACCTGTCAAGTGATTTACGATGGTGGTGCAAAACCATTCATTGATGCCGGCAAGGTCAGACTGATCGGCACGACAAGCGCCAAACGGGATCCACGCTACCCTCAACTACCAACCATTGGCGAGGCGGCATTACCTGGATACGATCTCACATATTGGCTAGGCATGTTAGGCCCGAAAGGCTTGCCCAAAGATATTCAGATGAAACTCAACCAAGCCATCAAAACAGCGATCTCAGACAAAGATGTGCAACTCAAACTCAACAACATGGGCTTGAATCTGATAGGCAGTTCACCAGATGAGTTGATTGCAGACATCAAGTCTGAAACTGAAAAATTAAGAGCCATTGCTGCGACCATACCGGGCGGTGTCCAATAGGTCTCTTAAAACAACAAGAAAAATGCATTTCTAAAAAGTCACAAAGAAACTCATCAATACTCACTCTTTTACACAGAAGTGTGACAGAATGAGCTAAAGCGATGCATGGTTTTGATGAATACGTATACTCAATTCATTCAAGACCTAAGGGATTCACGAATCCCCAGTTTCACTTTTAAGCATAATTTGAAGTATGTTCAATGCTTGTAAGTTTGATGGAGTGA
>CAIPII010000013.1 GCA_903865035.1 uncultured Burkholderiales bacterium
CACCTGACATGAGGGAATTGATTTGAGCAAACATCTGGCAGCCATTGCAAACGCCAAGACCCAAGGTATCGGACCTTTTGAAGAATTCTTCAAACTCGTTTCTCAAACGGGCGTTGAACAAAATGCTTCTGGCCCATCCGGTGCCTGCTCCCAAGGTGTCTCCGTAGCTGAATCCTCCACAAGCCACCAAGGCCTTGAAGTCTTTGAGTTGAGCATGAGCATTCATCAAATCACTCATGTGCACATCAATCGACTCAAATCCAGCCAGATCAAACGCATAAGCCATCTCAACGTGAGAATTCACGCCTTGTTCTCGCAAGATGGCAATTTTGGGGCGACTTAAGGAGAGATTTGCGCTGGGCTTGTTGAGAGTTGAACCCTTGCAGAGCTCGACGACTTTGTTTGGCACATGAGCGTGTAAGGCGTTGAGCGTTGCACTTCGCAGTTGAATGCTCTCAGATTCGGCAGCTTTGGGGTGATCTCTCAAGCCAGCAATCCTCAGGCTCACGCTATCCCAAATCGCAAAGAGCTCGGACAAAGGAGATCTCAAATGCTCTTTCGTGTCCATCCAAATGCTCAAATGGGGCACCTCCTCCACTCGGGTCTTTCCGATGAAGTGACTGTGTTTGGACAAGCCATGGTCCCTGAGGCGTTGCATCACTGCGTTTCTGTGCTCAGTGCTCACTTGGATCACCACACCAAGCTCCTCGTTAAAGAGCGCTTTGAGCATCAATTCATGGCGCAAGGCGCTCACTTGAGAAACCCAGTTTTTGGTGTCTCCAACATCGGCCAAAGAGTTTGTGATGCCATCTCCTTGTGTGGCCAATATGTCCAAGTTCAAGGTCACTCCAACACGCGAGGCAAAGCACATCTCAGCCACCGTGCTCAATAGCCCACCATCGCTGATGTCATGGTAAGCGTGAATCAGTCCATCTTTCCTGAGTTCATTGATGACCTTGACCAAAGCGACCAAAGACTTGGGATCGTTCAAATCGGGGGTGGCCTTCACGTTCAGATCCAGTGCTTGGCAAAGAATACTTCCTCCCATCCTTTGCATGCCTTGGCCCAAATCGATCAAGATCAAAGTGGTGTCAGCTTCAACCGTTTTAAGCTCTGGTGTGAAGTGAGAGGTGACATCATCAATCGAGCAAAAAGCACTCACGATCAAGCTCACAGGAGAGACCACCTCTTGGGGTTGGTTTGAAGAGTCGATCCATTTGGACTTCATGGACAAGGAATCTTTGCCCACCGGAATGGAGACACCAAGCGTTGGACACAAAGACTTGGCCACCGTTTGCACGGTGTCAAACAAATCGGCGTCCTCACCTGGTGAGCCACATGCGGCCATCCAATTCGCGCTCAATTTGACACGCGAGAGCTCAATGGGAGCGGACAACAAATTGGTGATCGCCTCACCGACGGCCATTCGCCCAGATGCGGGAGCATTCATGCTGGCAATGGGTGTTCTCTCACCCATGGACATGGCCTCACCTGTGAGTCCCTCGAAATCAGACAATGTGATTGCACAATCTGCGACAGGCACCTGCCATGGGCCCACCATGGGGTCACGGTGAGACATGCCACCCACAGTTCGATCCCCAATGTTGATCAAAAAACGCTTGGATGCAACGCTTGGATTGGATAAAACCAAGGCCACAGCATCTTTGAGCGCCACATCAGACTGAAAATGGGGCAAGCCTTGACGCTCTACTCTTTTGACATCGCGATGCATTTTGGGAGGCTTACCCAAAAGCACATCCATGGGCATGTTCACACAATGGGGGTCTTGGGGATCTTTTAAGATGAGTTGTCTCTCATCGGTGGCCACACCAATCACATGCGCTGGACAGCGCTCACGAGCACAAATGGCCATGAAGCGCTCGACTTGCTTGGGATGCGGATCAATGGCCAAAACGTAGCGTTCCTGGCTCTCGTTGCTCCAGATTTCCTTGGCAGAAAGGCCTTGAGCTTGGAGTGGAATTTGGTCCAGATTGAAAACAGCGCCCTTTTTGGCGTCGTTCACCAACTCAGGAAAGGCATTGGACAAGCCGCCGGCTCCCACATCATGAATGGCCAAAATGGGGGAACGCTCCCTCAGGGCTGAACAGTGGTTGATGACCTCTTGGGCGCGACGCTGAATTTCAGGATTGCCTCGCTGCACCGAGTCAAAGTCCAAGGCTTGATCATTGGCTCCAGAGGCCATTGAACTTGCTGCGCCTCCACCAAGACCAATTCGCATGCCTGGTCCCCCAATTTGAACCAGCAAGGAGCCAGCCGGGAAGATCTTTTTGTTGATCAAATCCTCATCGATCACACCCATTCCGCCGGCAATCATGATGGGCTTGTGAAAACCTCTGTGAACGCCGTCCACATGCTGCTCGTACTCTCTGAAAAAGCCCAGCAAATTGGGTCTACCGAACTCGTTGTTGAAGGCGGCACCACCCAAGGGACCATCGATCATGATTTGAATAGGAGAGGCCAAGTGCTTGGGCGGCTCTTGCAGCGCACCCCAAAGCTTGGAGACCATGAAGCCCGTGAGCGCAGACTTGGGGCGTGAGCCCCGCCCCGTTGCACCCTCGTCTCTGATTTCTCCGCCTGCACCCGTGGCTGCTCCAGCAAATGGCGAGATCGCAGTGGGGTGATTGTGGGTTTCCACTTTCATGAGCACGTGAGAGGGCCTGCGCTCACCTTTGTAAGTGGGACTGGCGTTCATGGCTTGGTCATGAGACACAAAGGCACGGTATTGAAGGGCCTCGTGCCCTTTCATCACAGAAGCGTTGTCGCTGTAGGCAACCAAAGTGTGCTCAGGCGTGACTTGATGGGTGTGCCTGATCATGCCAAACAATGACTCAGACTGCTCAACACCATCGATGGTGAAGTTGGCATTGAAAATTTTATGCCTGCAGTGCTCGCTGTTGGCCTGGGCAAACATCATCAACTCGACCTCAGTGGTATCTCTTCCCAGAGTTTGAAAAGCCTTGCACAAATACTCGATTTCATCCTCTGCTAAGGCCCAACCATTGAGCTCATTGGCTTGAACCAGCGCGGCCTGGCCTTGAGACAAGATGGGAATCAAAACGGTCTTGGGTTGCGCGAGTGTTTGAAAACAAAGCGACAAATCCATTGGGTTGGCCAAGACGCTTTGGGTCATGGGGTCGTGCAAAACATCTAAAGCCCCAAGTTGATCCAGTGTTTTCAAAACATCTTGAGATGCTTTGATCAAGGGCTTAGCCAGCCTCAAGTCCAAGCGAATCACTCGTTCCAATCGAAGAAGGTCGATGGAGCAATTTTTGGCAATGTCGGTGGCTTTTGAGGACCAAGGAGAAACCGTTCCAATTCTGGGGCTCACCCACAAGGTGATGCAATTGGAGGTCTTGGGGTGAGAGGTGTTGGGGTCAAGAGCCAGATCACTCAGGTGCTGGAAATAGGTTTTGGATCCCAATAGGTCTTTCAAAGCCGTGAGGTCGCTATCGCGCAAAGCCCTCTCGGAGTGGACCACGTCAAACGTTATGGCGTGCAGAGCTTGTAGGTCAGGCAAATGGTTTTTGAGGTCCTCTTGGAGGCGCTCTAGGCGAAAAGCGGACAGAGCCTGGGAGCCCTCAAAAACGGTCAGGTGTTGGGTCACACTAGGCTTTCAAAAGTAATGGATTAACGGGTGTACATTTTAGCCCAAAGGACCTCACACACATCGGTGTAGCTTGGCGATTGGGCGAGCAAGTTTCCCAAAAAACACAAGTTGATCTGAGACTAAAAAAGGCCTTAAACCCAACCAAAGGGTGTTTTCGCTGAGATAATGTTGAAATGACTATCACATACAAAGACGAACAAGGCATTCAAGGGATGCGCCTGGCTGGAAAGCTGGCCTCCGAGGTGCTTGATTATTTAACGCCCCACGTACAAGTGGGAGTGACCACCAATCAATTGGACAAATTGGCGCACGACTACATCGTTGATGTTCAAGGGGCAATTCCAGCCCCTTTGAATTACGCGCCAGGTGGCTACCCGCCCTACCCCAAATCCATTTGCACCTCCATCAATCACCAAGTTTGTCACGGCATCCCAAACGACAAACCGCTCAAAAAAGGTGACATCGTCAACATCGATGTGACTGTGATCAAGGACGGTTGGCACGGTGACACGAGCCGCATGTTCATGCTCGGAGAGGTCTCTATTGCAGCCAAGCGGCTTTGCCAATTGACCTATGAGGCCATGTGGACTGGCATTGTTCTTGTCAAACCTGGCATTCATTTGGGCGACATTGGTTACGCGATACAAAAATTTGCAGAAGGCCATGGGTTCTCGATCGTGCGTGAGTTTTGTGGACATGGCATTGGTCAAAAATTTCATGAAGAACCTCAAGTTCTGCACTACGGCAGACCGGGCACTTTGGAAAAGCTCGAGCCTGGAATGACCTTCACCATTGAGCCCATGGTGAACGCAGGCAAAAGAGACATCAAGGAACTTGGAGATGGATGGACCATTGTGACGCGAGATCACTCACTCTCAGCGCAATGGGAGCACACCATTTTGGTGACACCAACGGGTTTTGAGGTACTTACCTTGTCGGAACAATCGCCTCCTCCTCCTACCTTCGTGAAACTTTGAAAAAGCACACCCAACGCAACCCTCAGTTTTGAGTGAAAACATGAACCAAAGTCAACGTTTTAGAGCCCAAAAGAAATCTCTCTTGGAGGAGCTCTCAACGCTTGCCCAACTCAAGAACTTCACACGTTTATCCCCCATACTCAAGAGATTGGCGCATCTGACGGATGAGACCTTGGTGTCCCTTTGGCATGAGTGTGGTCTGGGCGCACCCCACGCTTTGGTGGCAGTTGGGGGATATGGCAGAGGGGAGCTCTTTCCCTACTCCGACGTGGATGTGTTGGTGTTGTTGGCAGAGGAATCGATCGAGGACACCCAAAAGACCCAATCTGCCATCGAAAAATTCATTGGGATGTGTTGGGATTGTGGCCTGGAGATTGGCTCCAGCGTCAGAACCACACAAGAGTGCTTGCAAGAGGCCAAAGGTGACATCACCGTTCAAACCACACTTCTTGAGAGCCGTTTGATCACTGGTGACCAAGTTTTATACAACGCGTTTGCCAAACAGTTCCACCAAGAAATCGATCCCAAAGCATTCTTTGTGGCCAAGACCCTTGAGATGCGCCAGCGCCACATCAAGTATGAGAACACCCCCTACTCTTTGGAGCCCAATTGCAAAGAGTCACCGGGAGGCTTGAGAGATTTGCAGCTGTTGCTGTGGCTTACCAAAGCCGCAAACCTTGGCAACACATGGGATGAATTGGAAAAGAATGGGCTTTCAACAAAGTTAGAGACACAAAAAATCAAAAAGAATGAGGCGTTCTTGAACCTGATCAGAACGCGACTTCATTTGGCGGCAAATCGACGTGAAGATCGATTGGTTTTTGATCTTCAAGCGCAGGTTGCGAGTGATTTAAATCTCAAGCCCAGCGTGGCCAAAGAGCGCCTTCCCAGAGCTTCCAGCGAAGCTTTGATGAAGCAGTATTACTGGTGTGCAAAAGCAGTCACGCAGTTGGCGCAGATTGTTTTCTTGAACATCGAGGAGCGCTTGAATCCCAACAACAGCTCACATGTGCCCAGACCCATCAACGAGCACTTCTCTGAAAAAGCTGGCATGCTCGAAATCAATGACGAGAGCATCTACCGCACCCACCCTCACACCATCTTGCAAACCTTCTTGCTTTATCAAACCACAGTTGGGATCAAGGGTCTTTCAGCAAAAACTCTTCGAGGCTTGTACCACGCCAGGACCGTGATGGATGCCAAATTCAGGCGCGACCCGCACAATCACGCCACGTTCATGAGCATTTTGAAGGAGCCTGAGGGGATCACCCACGCGTTTCGCCTCATGAACCAAACCTCGGTACTTGGGCGCTACTTGTGGACCTTTAGGCGCATTGTGGGTCAAATGCAGCATGACCTCTTTCACGTCTATACCGTCGATCAACACATCTTGATGGTGCTTAGAAACGTGCGCCGTTTCTTCATCGTCGAGCACGCCCATGAGTATCCCTACTGCTCCCAATTGGCGAGCGGCTGGGACAAGCCTTGGATTCTTTATACCGCAGCACTCTTTCATGACATTGCAAAGGGACGTGGCGGAGACCATTCGCAATTGGGCAGACGAGAGGTCAAGGCTTTTTGCAAAACCCATGGCATTGAAAAAGCCGATGCCGAGTTGATTGAATTTTTAGTCTCTGAACACCTGGTGATGAGTCAAATTGCGCAAAAACAAGACTTGAGTGATCCCGATGTGATTCAAGCATTTGCCAAAAAGGTCAAAGATGAACGACATTTGACGGCACTTTATTTGCTGACGGTGGCAGACATTCGTGGTACATCTCCCAAAGTTTGGAACGCTTGGAAGGGCAAGTTGCTCGAAGACTTGTACAAATTCACACGAAAAGCGCTGGGTGGACATGCTCCAGACGCCATGGCGATGCTTGAAACGCGAAAGAAAGAAGCTCTGAAATTACTGTCTTTGTACGCACTCCCCGTTGAGGCTCACCAGGTGTTGTGGGACACTTTGGATGTGAGCTACTTCATGCGTCACGAGGCCAGTGACATTGCGTGGCACACCCGTCAACTTTCACGAGACTTGGCTCACGTGGTTAAGAAATTCGGGGAGCCGGTGTGTTTTGTAAGGGCTCGACTGTCTGCGGTTGGCGAAGGCCTTCAAGTGATGGTGTACACACCTGATCAAACCGATCTTTTTGCTCGAATTTGTGGATACTTTGATCAATCCGGCTTCAGCATTTTGGATGCCAAGGTTCACACCACCAAGAACAACTATGCCTTGGACACCTTCCAAGTGAGCTCACCCGATGTGGAGGAGCGCTACAGTGAACTCATCGTGATGATCGAGACGGAGCTCACTGACATTTTGCAAAAGGTCAAACCGCTACCCAAGCCAAGCAAAGGCCGAGTGTCAAGACGTGTGAAGACCTTTCCCATCACACCAAGGGTGACATTGACGCCAGATGAAAAAGCACAACGCTGGTTGCTCAACATCTCAGCGAGCGATCGCATCGGACTTTTGTACAGCGTGGCTCTCATCTTGGCCAAACACCACGTGAACTTGCTCCTTGCCAAAGTGAGTACCTTGGGTGAACGTGTTGAGGATACCTTCTTGATCGATGGCTCCGAGCTTCAACAAAACAAGACCCAAATTGAAATTGAGACCGAACTTTTAGAAGCGTTGAATGGTTAAGTTTGTAATATTCTAAAATTCGCTCTTCTTCTAGAGTCCTGCCAATCGATTGTTCAAAAGGGCTAATACCTAGTGGTGGTTGGAAGAATGAAGGCTAAGATTGATCCATTGAGTCTTAATCATTCAACATCAACCGATTTTCAATTGCATCACCCACTCTCACAATTGATGGCCTCAAATTAAACATGTCTGCTGCCACTTTATCGCTTAGGTATTTGTTAACGGGTTTTCTTTTTTTAACCTCATTGTTTTTAGCACCCCTTGGTGCAGCACAAACCATTGCAGAGAAAAATTTGGCTTCCTGCTCCGAGTGCCATGGTGAAAATGGAAGTCCCAAGGACAACCGAATACCCGTGATTTGGGGGCAAAATGCGGCATACCTCCAAAGGCAGTTGCTTGCATACAGATCTGGTCAACGCGATAACCAAATCATGAGCTCCATGGCTGAGAGTGTGGCCAAGGACCAATTGCTGTCCTTGGCTCAAAACCTCTCCAACCTAAAGTGGCCCTCAAAGGGCAATCAAGGGGGCAATGCTGCAAAAGAGTTTGACTTACAAAAACGACTTCTTGCTCCCCAATCAATGGGCCTTTGCTTGGCATGTCACACAGCAGATCCTTCCTCCATGCCTGAAGGAACGCCAAGACTCTGGGGTCAGAATCTTGAATATTTGTTGGATCAAATGAGCGCCTATGCGCAAGATGATCGAACCACCAATGAGGCGATGAGTGCCATCATGAAAACCATTTCCAAAAAAGATCAAACCGAGATTGCACGGTTTTATGCTTCACATTGACTTTTTGACTTCGAAAGATCAACAATGACCAGTTTCACAAAACACCACAAATCTAAATCATTAACCATCGCTTTGGGCCTGAGCACCTTGATGACTTTTGTCTCGAGTGTTGATGCACAAGAGCTCTTGAGCGGTCCAAATGCATTTGGGGATTGGCACAAAGATTCTCCTGGCTTGATGAGGAAAATAACACCCTCAGACATCGTGGCTCCCTTGGCAACACCATCTTCTGCAAATCGCTCGGTCATCATCTCAAAACCCGCTGACGCTCAGCTCAAGACCATGCAAGGCTTTGATGTTCAAACCTTTGCAAGCGATATGGGTGGTGCTCGCGTCATCAAACAAGCTCCCAACGGCGACATTTTTGTGTCCCAAAGTCGGCCAGGCAACGTCAAAGTGGGCGATCAGCTGCAGCCTCAAAGAGGCAAAATCACCGTCCTTCGCCCCAGCCCTGACCGCGCCAAACCACAGCTGATCGAGACCTTTGTGGGTGACCTCAAAGACCCCTATGGCATCGCTTTTTATCCAAGCGGCTCCAATCCAAAATGGTTGTACGTTGGCATGCAAGGTCAAATCGTGAGATACCCTTATCACAACGGAGACTTAAAGAGCACTGGTGAGGGCGAGGTCGTGGTCAAAGGGCTTCCCGTTGGTGGACATTGGACACGAGACGTTGCTTTTTCATTGGACGATCAAACAATGTATGTCGCAGTGGGATCCAACAGCAACGTGGCCATTGACATGGAGGGCAAACCTGCGGACCTCATGGCTTGGGAAAAAGAACATGGGGTTGGAGGAGCATGGGGGAATGAAACCGATCGAGCCGTCGTATTGGCATATTCACCAGATGGGAAAAATAGGCGCATCTTTGCAACTGGCATTCGAAATTGTTCAGGGCTCACCATACAGCCACAAACCAGCGCCGTTTACTGCTCAACCAATGAGCGTGACCTACTCGGTGACAACACACCTCCAGACTACATCACGCGTGTGAAGGAAGGTGGATTTTACGGTTGGCCTTGGATCTATCACGCAGATCATGAGGACTTGAGACCCGCAGGTGGTGCGAGACCAGATCTCAAAGGCAAAGCAATTCAACCCGATGCACTCATTCAGCCTCATTCCGCTCCTTTGGGCATGGCATTCAATCCAGGCGGCATGTTCCCAGCTGAGTGGACGGGTGACGCATTTGCTGCACTGCATGGATCGTGGACTCGCTCGTTTCACACGGGCTTTAAGATCATTCGATTGCCCGTGAAAGACACTCAACTCGTTGGCACTTATCAAGACTTCGTCTTTGGATTCACATCCGGTGAGGATGCCGCTTGGGGGCGTCCAGTGAACGTGAGCTTCATCAACGATGGATCCATGCTCTTCAGTGATGATGCAAATGGCGTCATCTACAGGGTCACTTACTCCAAACGCTAAACGCTTTGAAATTGAGCGACTTCAAGGAGTCATCTCTAGAAGCGCTCTACAGATACCTTGGCTTTACAAAGCACCAACACAGTGGCAATTTCTTGCCACTGCTCCTCTCGCATGGGAGAAGATCAAGCCATCAAGTTGACGTTACTTCCCTGTCCAAAGAGCATAGACAAGGGATCCGAGCTAGCAGTGTTGGCTTCCTGCGCATCCAAAGCTTGAAACAAATTGCTTGCAACTTGTGTGCTCACATTGCTTGCCAAAACTTGAGGATTGGAGGCCAAATTGGTCGAATTTCCGGAACTCGATGAGGTTAGAGCGGTGCTTGCTGTGCTTTGAGTGGCACCACTCAGGTTCGAGGGCAAAGCCTGACCGCCCATCATTTGAGTAGACAAAGCTTGTGCTTGAGATAAGTTCCCCGCTTTAATGGCACTGGAGAGTTGACCAAAAATGGTATTGGGATTCAACAACATCGAACCACTGCCTTGTCCTGCAGTAAAGGAGGTCAAGGCTTTTTGAGCACCAGCCAAATCTCCGGACTTCAATGCAGCGAACATGGCCTTGGCACTTTGGTTGGCTGTTTGGGTCGAACCGGAAGCCAAAGCATTGGTCACTCCTGTATTCAAGTTGATTGTCATAACTTCTACTCCTATCAGGAAAAAAGAGTAACCCTTTAAAAACTGTTTAAGGTACTCAACAAAATGATCAAAAGCGGTGAAGCATTGCCATTTTTTTCTGTCCAAACCAATAAGCAATCCATATGCCACATCTGTTTTAGCTTCTATGATATTTGTCTCGTAATAAAAAGAAGAGTTATAACTTGGTATTTTCAATGAACAAATTTTCAGCACACTTAAGCTTTATAAGGATCATGACTCCCAAATTTTCATGGATTAGTCGCTTGAGCAGAGTCAGCCCAATTTCTGTCATTGATGCTGTAAACTTATTGTAAACAGGCACTATGAGCTTATTGAATAAAGAGACCAAAATATGAACCTATCGCAAAGCGAATTGATTACCCGTGTCGGTCCTGACACTGCTTGTGGAAACTTGCTTCGCCGCTATTGGCAGCCTGCAGCCTTGGTCGATGAGTTCAACCCTCGATTTGACCCTCGACAAAACAATCGCCCGTTGAAAGCGGTTCGCTTGTTTGGACAAAACATGGTTCTGTTTAAAACAGAAAATGGAGACTGGGGCATGCTCGATAGTGACTGTGCACATCGTGGTGCAGATTTGGCGTTTGCCAGGTACGAATCGGATGGCATTCGCTGCCCATTTCATGGCTGGAAGTTCTCAGCAACCGGCGCGTGCTTGGACACGCCAGCAGAACCCTTAGGTAGCCAATTGTGTCACCGCGTCAAGCAAAGGAGTTATCCTGTAGTTGAGCAAAGTGGTGTGATATTTGTTTGGATGGGACCTGAAAATGAAACTCCTCCACCATTGCCTGCACTGGATTGCTTCAAAGCGCCCTCCTCTCACAGCTTTGCCTTCAAAGGACTGTGGAATGCCAATTGGCTACAAGCCTTTGAAGTGGGCATCGATCCTGCTCATCCATCTTTTTTGCATCGATTCTTGAACGATGAAAACCTAGGCAACATTGGAAACAACGATGCGGGAAAACAATTCAGAAGCGCCAGTGCGGGAAGTGTTCATGGCGAACAGTGGCCGATGACGAAAATCATGCGGGAGTTTTACCGTCCAGAGATCAACTTTTTGCCCAAGCCCTACGGAATGGAGATCCACTCGATCCGACACATGACCGAAGAGCTGACCCATGTTCGAGTCACACAATCCATTTTCCCTGCGACTTTTGTGATCCCGCTATCAGAGACCATGACCATCACTCAAATGCACGTACCCGTTGATGACGAGAACACCTACTGGTACTCTTTTTTCACAAGCTTTAGCACTCCATTGAACAAAGAAGCCATGAGGGAGCAAAGACTTCAATTCATCAGCTTACCCGACTACAAACCCAAATCTGGCCGACACAACGCTTGGGGCTTCAACCCAGACGAACAGTCGGGGAAAACTTATCTGGGCATGGGAGAGGAAGACATCAACGTGCATGACCAGTGGGCTGTAGAGAGCATGGGCTCCATTCAAAACAGAACCCGAGAACATTTGGGTACCAGCGACAAACTCATCATGGCCAATCGCCGTGTTCTCATTCAGGCCATTGAAAGCCTCGCCTCGGGTGGTGAAATCCCAGGCGTTGCCAATCCAGAGGTGGCCAAAGCCCGAACTGGCCCTGATACTGTGGACGGCATCGCGCCCAGTGGCACATGGAGCGAATGGTGGCCCAAACAAGTGACGTTGAAACAAACTCAATCTCCCTGGTACAAAGACACTTTGAATGAGGCAGTGAGCTAAAAATATCTCCACGTGACCACTCAATCACCCAATGAATAATCATTTTCAATCCAAACTCACTGCATCTGCATGCTTGGAGAAAATTGCCAATGAAGGAATTGATCAGGTTCGCTTCGCATGGTGTGACATTCATGGCATCACCCGATGCAAGACTCTGACGCCTAGAGCCCTAAAAGCTGCCCTGGAAAAGGGAATTGGCATGGTCAGCACCTTGCTGCTCAAAGACACCTCCGATCGCACCGCTTACAAGGTTTTTGAGAGCGGTGGTGTTGACGACCTACCAGGGTTTGGCCAAGGAAGCAATGTGATTTTGCAGCCTGACTTGAGCACATTCAAGGTGCTACCTTGGAGCCCGAAAACCGCATGGATTCAATGCCAAGCCTATTTTCCTGATGGGCACTTGGTGCCCTTTGACTCCAAGTCAGTACTTCAACATGCAATCAATGAACTTTCGAAATTGAACATGCAATTGATGTGTGGCCTGGAAATTGAATTTCACATCTATAGAATCAAAACGCCCAGTGGCAACACAAACCCAGCACTTGCTCAGTGGCCTTCTGTGGGCCCAGAAGTTGAGTTGATCCACCCAGGCTACAACCTCTTGAGCGAGGCGTGGACAGACATGGCACATGAGCCTCTGAGCATTGTTCAAGAGACTGCCGAAGGATTGAGTTTGCCATTGACCTCATTGGAGATTGAGTTTGGACCTAGTCAAGTGGAAGCTGTATTTGAAGTCACAGATGCCATGACAGCGGCCAACAACATGGTTCTGTTTCGATCTGCAGTCAGACAAGCTTTGATGCGTCATGGATACTATGCCAGTTTTGTTTGTCGTCCGCCTTTTAAGCAAATCATGTCCAGCGGTTGGCATCTGCACCAGTCATTGGTCGACGCGAAAACACATGTGAATTTATTCAAACGAGAATCACCCTTAGAAGGTGTTGGTCCACAGCATGCCCAAAAAACACTCTCAGCCTTAGGAGAACATTATTTGGCTGGATTGCTCGCGCATGCTAGAGGAACATCTGTCTTTTGCACGCCCACCATCAATGGATATGAGCGTTACGCGCCAAACGCTTTAGCGCCTCAGTCTCTTGTGTGGGGGCGAGACAATCGTGGTGCATTGTTAAGGGTCATTGGAGAGTGCAATGATGAGGGCACTCGCATCGAAAATCGTCAAGGTGAGCCTGCCGCAAATCCATACCTTTACATGGCAAGTCAAATTTACGCGGGCCTAGATGGAATCAGTCGTCAATTGACTGCTCCTTTGGCGACGGACTCTCCCTATCAAAACGACAGCGAAAAACTCCCCTCCACCTTAGGTGAAGCTTTGGAGGCCCTTGCAAAAGACAAACACTTGGTAAAAACTATGGGACAAGAGTTCGTCAACTACATCACCACACTGAAGCGCTCTGAATTGCGTCGTTATGAGGAGGCTTCAGACAAGTTGCTTTTTCAGTCCTGTGAGTATTTTTCTCGCATCTGACAAAAACATTTGGACTTCAATAACCAGACTTTGCGCCGGGACGTTTTTTAGCAAACAAGCCCGCGCTTTTTGCCCCTTGTGCTTGAAAACGTTCGCGTCTTGCCACCTTTGGGTCTACCTTCAAAGCTAGACTCAATTCAAGTCGGTCCAGTGGCTTGAGCAAGGTTTGGAGTTGGCAAGGATGACCCCAAATGCTCAAAAAAAGTTCCCCTTTGGCTTGGAGCGCCTCTAAATGGGTACCTAAACCGCTATCGTTCATTTCAACTTTGGATGGAGCATCAGGGTTCAATTGCAGGACCTGATGGAGAAAGCCCTGGTGTGAGCAGATGGCTTGCAACACACTTTGCCCCTCCATCCAATCGAAGGTGTGAGTCACAGCCGATCTAGGTCCATGGCTCCAAACAATTTCAACGCTGGACTGCTTAGTGCTCATGTGCTGTAGACGTCCTCAGCACGTTTCACAAAGGCATCCACCAAGGTGCTTGCAATTTTGTCAAAAAGAGGGCCAACCAAACTGCCAAAAATACTCTCAAAGTCGTAATTGAGATGAAGTTCTATTCGACAAGCCCTTTGATCACCAAGTGCATGAAAGGTCCAAACGCCGTTCAAGGCTTTGAATGGGCCTTTGAGGAGTTCGATTCTGACCTCTTGGTTGGTGATATGAGTGTTTTGAGTCGTAAAAGACTTTTTAAAACCACTCAAAGACATCCCTATTTCGGCAATCACCCCATTTTCTTGTCGCTCAAGGATGCGAGCATGGTCACACCAAGGCAAAAATTGAGGATAATCATCAATGGCGGTGACCAAGTCATACATTTCTTGGGCACTGAACCAAATCAGAACAGATTTATGGATTGTTTTCATGAATATTTAAAGCGTTCGATTCTGACGCTGCGCTCTGATTCGGGATTGTAGTGAAGCTCTGGCCCAAATGGCCCAAAAATGACAAAAAAAACAGAAACCCCCTCTCGCATTGCGGACAACAAAAAGGCTGCTTTCAATTACTTCTTTGAAGAGCGGTTTGAGACCGGCATGGTTCTTCAAGGCTGGGAAGTCAAAGCCGTTCGCGAGGGCAAAGTTCAATTGACAGATGGATATGTGGTCATCCGTGACGGAGAACTCTTCGTCATTGGCTGCCAGATCAACCCCCTCAAAACAGCATCTACACACGTCAACCCAGACGCTGTCCGGACAAAAAAATTGCTGCTAAAAAAGGACGAAATCAGACGCTTGATCGGCAAAGTCGAACAAAAGGGCTACACCTTGGTGCCCTTGAATTTACATTGGAAAAACAACAAAATCAAGTGTGAAATTGCGCTCGCCAAGGGCAAGGCAGAGCACGACAAACGCGACACGATTAAGGACCGTGAAGGCAAGCGCGAGGTTGAACGAGCCATGAAACACAGCACTCGGTAATTCTTCAAAGATAAGATCTCTTGAATTGAATCTAATATTTTAAGATTAAGAAACAAACAAGTTTAATTCTTTTCGATCGACAACCTGGTTAGCAAACCCAGGAAATACCTTTGAAATCTGTTGGTCATTCAATTTGAAAACTCGCTCAAAAATTTGAGACAGCACCAAGCGGTAATCATGAAAAACAGGTAAATCTCTTGATTCATTCAGTTGCTCAAGAGCCAAGCCTTCCCAACGCCCTAGACGCTTTCCACCGTTGATTTGAGAGCCCATGACCATCATGGCATTGCCAAATCCGTGATCTGTACCGCGTGAAGCATTTTCATGCACTGTGCGCCCAAACTCACTGAGCACCACGATAACATCATTGGGTTTGTTGATGTTATCTTGAAGGTAGGACAAAGCTTTGCTTAAATTTAAGAAATTATTCGATAGCGCCCCTCTCTCGTTGCCCTGCCCTGCATGGGTGTCCCATCCGCCGGCCGATAGAAAACCCAACTTCAAATTTGCATTTTGCTGCATCAATGCAACCAAATGCCTACTGTCTTGGAGCAAGGCTGAAGGCGCAGAGGCATCCTTGTTCGCTTGCATTGACTCTTGACTAGAACTCATTTGAGCCTGGTTCAACATCATCGCAGTGTTCAAGCGAGAATTCTCACCGTTGATGAACAAATCATTGAGCGCTGGATCCTTTGCATATAGGTTCTCAAGCACAGCACGGTGATGAAGATTACCTAAAACACCCGTTTGAAGCGCTGCATTGCCTCTGGGAACCAATTTAGGTGGAATAAGTCCTCTAAGTATTTCAGGATTTGCTTCACCAACTCCAATCAACCCAGAGCCCTTATTGATGCTGGCCAAATTGTTCAACCATCCATTGCTCATTGAGTTATTGCCATCTTGACCCGTCTCAAGATAATGCTGCGCCTCAAAATGACTTCGATAAGGCTTTGACAATCCCGTGGTGGGTATGAAGGCAAAGCGCTTTTCTTCCCAAAAAGGAATCAATGCTGACAAAGAAGGATGAAGCGCAAAATCATCATCCAGTTTGTAAAAAACACTTTGATCCGCCTCTGGCTGCGTCCAAATTGAAATGGTGGGCCTAAAAATCTTGTAATTCGGATCTGAATACGGAAAGAAAGCCGATAAACCATCGTATGCTCCTCTGAGCAAGACAATGATCAATCTTCCGCTGTCATCGCTCAAAGATGAGTCAACGCTTGCTGCAAATGCAGATGAACCCGATGAAAGAATTGAAACCCACTTTAAAAGATCACGCCGTTTAGTGTTCATGATTCACCTATTTACGCATGAAATCAGGACTCGAAAATGCAAAGGACGCTTGAAGATTTGGCTTTTCATTTGCAATGATGGTCCGACTATTTTTAGAAATCCAATTCAAAACCTTTTCGGGTTCCTCCACCCTAGAGCCAATGGAGAAAGCAAAATCTGCCCTTCTCGATAGCGCTTCAGCTGACATCCACTGATCGGCCATGGTGCTGTATCCATCTGGTGTTTGCCAAGCGTTCATGGGCTGTCCCGAATTGGATAGAAAATTCAATGCATTTGTGTAGTCTTTCAAGTCTTTTGCACCGCCAGCTGCTGTCAATACGGAGCAAACATAATCGAATGGCGTTTTGATCAACTGATTTGATTCATCCCAAGCATCATCAGATTCAATCATCGTGGTCATCACTTGATAAATGTTGCCATGAGTTTGCATATAAGTATTGGCCATTGCGTCCACCAGTTGTTTGGAGGGATGGTCGGATACGAACCATTGGGCCAGACGCAAAGAAATTCGTCGCGCTGTTTGGGGCTGATTGGCCAGGAATTTGAGCGCAGAAATAGCCTCTTCTTCTCCTTGGTTTGAGAATGTACGACCCAAAAGCGTTTGATCACTCTTGTCGTGCAATCGATTGACAAATTGTGACCCACTTTCATTTTTAGCTGAAATCGTCCAACCCGTCAAAATTCTTGCAAGAGATTGAACATCGCCTTGCGTGTAGCCAGAATTGACACCCATGGTGTGGAGCTCTAGAACTTCTCTTGCGTAATTCTCATTGATACCCTTGACTTGAACATTGAATCGATTGGTTTGCGTGGGGTTTTCCACATAAGCATTCAACCACTGATCCAAGTAGTAAAGCATCGCAGGATGCTTGAAACTGGCAATCAGTAAGTCCTCGAAATTACCCAAAACATTTGGACGAATGACGTTAATGATGTAATCACCGATAAAAGGCTGAACCGAGCCTTTGTAGGTGTACACATTGAGATGATTGAACCAAAATTCGGTCATCTTGGCGAGCAGTGGATTTTCCACTTGATCATGACTGCATTGAAAAAGCCTCAAAGCCATGGCCGCACGGCTCATTTCTTTTGTGAACTCTTTGGGAGGTGTACTTTGGAGGGACTGTTGCAGTTTGCGCTGTTCCCTCCAGCGCTCAAAGGCATCAGGTAAGGATGTTTTCACAATATTGATGGACTCAGGTATGAAAGCTTCTTGACCGGAAGCAATCAAAGCATCTCTCAATCGATTCGTAGCTTCTGATTTCACATTGGGAATCAAGTGTTTTTCAATTTGAGCTGGACCGTAACCAAAACGCGAATACAGTCTCCACTCTTTGGAGTCA
>CAIPII010000014.1 GCA_903865035.1 uncultured Burkholderiales bacterium
GCCACCAACCAAGGCATGAGAGAGGCGTTCTCAACGGGGTCCCAAAACCACCAGCCCCCCCAACCCAACTCGTAATAGGCCCACCATGAGCCCAAACCAATGCCAAAGGTGAGGAAGGTCCAAGCCACCAAAGTCCAAGGCCTTGACCAACGGGCCCAAACGGTGTCGAGTCGACCCGCCATCAAAGCAGCAATGGCAAATGCAAAGGCCACCGACATCCCCACATACCCCATGTAGAGCATGGGCGGGTGGATGACGAGTCCCGGGTCTTGCAAGAGCGGGTTCAAGTCCTGCCCTTCACTGGCGGCGGGCAGCAGTCTTGCAAAGGGGTTTGAAGTCGTCAAAATGAAGAGCAAAAATCCACTGGAAATCATGCCCATCACACTCAACACTCGAGCGACCATGTCTTGCGCGAGGGTTTTGGAGAAGAGTGCCACGGCACTTGACCACACCCCCAACAAAAACACCCACAATAGCAGTGAGCCTTCGTGCCCACCCCAAAGGGCCGCCATCTTGTAGGGCCAAGGCAACAAACTGTTGGAGTGCTCGCTGACATAAAGCACGGAGAAGTCACTTTGCAAAAAGGCCACTTCAAGGACCGCAAACGCAAAAGCCACAAGTGACCATTGCAAGAGAGCCAAGGGGCGTGCACTAGACTGCCACAATGCGTTTGAGTTGAGCACGCCAGCCAGCGGCAAAACCCCCTGGGTGAGAGCCACCAAGAGGGAGAGAATCAATGCAAAGTGACCCAGTTCAACCAACATCATTTGACCTTTAATTTTGCGCAAGAGACAAGTGAGTGAGCACTCGCTCTTTTATTTAACTTGTATTTTAGAGCCCTCTTCATGGGCGCACTGTTTTCGCAGCCTTCCTCATCGCGGCCTCGTCCATGGCCGCTTTGGCCTCAGGGGGCATGTAATTTTCATCGTGTTTGGCTAACACCTCGCTGGCCACAAAGTGACCCGACGCATCAAGTTTGCCTTGGGCCACGACACCGCGACCCTCTTTGAAGAGATCGGGCAAGAGGCCTGTGAAACTCACCGCCACGTCTTGCTCGTTGTCGGTCACGACAAAGTCATGCGTCATGTCCCGTTGCACCAAAGAGCCTTGCTTGACCATGCCACCAATGCGAAAGGCACTGGACTTGGGGGCCTCGCCTTTGAAGACTTGTGTGGGGGTGAAAAAGAACACCAAATTGCTTTGAAACGCATTGAGAACCAAGCCCACCACACAGGCCAACACAACGAGTGCTGCACCGATCAAGGCAAAGCGTTTTTGTCGTTTGCTCATCATGAATGGACGCCCTCAACGACAGTGCCTTTGGGGTGCTTTTGAAGAGCGGCCAAGTCTTGCTCCAACTCGATGGCAGAGTGCAAAAGTGCCAACTCTTTTTTCCAAGCGCTTTTGACCTGCCAGCACTCCAAGGCAATGAGCAATGCAGTCATGCCAAAACTGGACCATACATAAAGTGCATATCCACCCATCGCCCAAAACGATTGCCAACTCTCCCAATGCATCATGCGTGCTCCCGGTTCTGCTTGCCTGAGAGCGCCCACTCACGCAGCCACTGACTTTGGCGCTCGCGCTCAAGGATCAGACCTCTGACCCTCAAGAGCACGATGCCAATCGCGTAAGCCCAAAAGGACAAAGCCATCAAGAGCATCGCCAAAAGCATGGCATGCGCCATGGAGGGCGCCTCGGTCATGGTGATGGTGGCGCCTTGGTGCAAGGTGTTCCACCATTTCACTGAAAAATAAATGATGGGCACATTGATGCTGCCCACCAAGGCGATCAGGGCTCCGGCTTTGTCGCCTCGCTTGGGATCATCGATGGCTGAGGTCAGCGCAATGAAGCCGAGGTAGAGAAAAAACAAGATCAACTCCGACGTGAGCCTCGCATCCCATACCCACCAAGTGCCCCACATGGGCTTGCCCCAAAAGGCACCGGTCCACAAAGAGAGGAACGCAAAAATGGCACCCGTGGGCGCCAAGGCGCGGGTCATCAGAGCGGAGAGGCGGGTGTGAAAGACCAAGCCCACAAAACTCCAAAAGGCCATGGCCACGTAAATCACCATGGACATCCATGAGGCAGGCACGTGCACAAAAATGATGCGATAGCCTTCTCCTTGTTGAGCGTCCACTGGCGCCACACCCAAACCGATCCAAAGACCAGCCACAGCGAGCAATGTGGCCAAAATCATGCAAGCAGGCCACAACTTCGCACTCAAGGCGAAGAAGTTTTGTGGTGCTGCGAAGTGAAACCAACGAATCATGAAATGGCTCTTCAATTGTTAGATGTGCTCAAGAACTCAGCAAAAGCGCCTCATTGCCAAAACCCAAGGTCCATGGGGTTGGATGTGAAAATTTCCAACCCTTGAACCCTCCCCATCGGGACCTTGACAGAGAGCAAGCAGTTTACTCCAAGGCCACTTTCAATGCGCCCGCACAGGCCCATGGCCCCAAAGTCCATGACACCAGCAACAAGGCTGCCAAAATGGACAAATGGGCCTCGACCCCCAATTGGGCCGCCTGGGCCTCAACGGCACCTGCTCCAAAGACCAAAACGGGAATGAACAAAGGGAGCAAGAGCAAGGACAACAACACCCCTCCCCCTCTCACCCCAAGGGTCAAAGCGGCCCCAATTGCACCAATCGCGCTCAAAGAGGGGGTGCCAATGAGCAGTGTGATCATCAAAGTCCAAACCAATTCACTGGGCAGATCAAATTGCAAAGCCACAAGAGGAGACAACAGCACCAAGGGCAAGCCACTGAGCATCCAGTGGGCCAGCAACTTGGGGTAGACCAAAAAGTGCAAACCACTGGGGGTCAAGGCCAGCTGCTCCAAGGTGCCATCCTTGTGGTCACCCTCAAACAAGCGGGGCAAGGTGAGCAAGGTGCTCAAAAGCGCCCCAATCCAAAGCACGCCAGGGGCAATGACCCTGAGCAAGTTCAGATCGGCACCGATCGCCAAGGGAAACAAACTGGCCACAATGACCATGAAGAACACACCCGTCAAGACCTCTGTTCGGGCCCGCAGTCCTAGGAGCAAGTCACGCTTCAAAAGCGCCACAAAGACACCCAGGAGACCTGGCATAACAGGGGGTTTTTCGGTTTTCATGCGTGAAGCTCCAAAACATTTCCTGGAGCCGTGAAGTTCACGTTTTGATGACTGGTGAACAAGAGTGCGCCACCCTCAAAGAGGTGGTGCTGAATCAAACCCAAGAGCAAATCGATGCCTTGCGAGTCCAAAGCGACAAAGGGCTCATCGAGCACCCAAAGGCTGGCCTCTTGCACCATCAAGCGAGAAAGGGCCACGCGGCGTCTTTGCCCCTGAGAGAGCACTCGAGTGGGCAAATGCTCACGCCCTTTGAGCCCCATGGCTTGCAAGGCGCTCAGTGCGTTTGAGCGGCTCAAGGCCTGTCCATGAAGGGTGGCCAAGAACAGTAAATTCTCCAGTGCACTCAACTCCTCTTTGAGTCCAAGGGCGTGACCAAGGAAGATCAAGTCTTGATGAAACTCCTCACGCGCTTTTGACAATGGGGTGTTCTTCCACCAAATCTCTGTCTTCGCATCCTGGCTGGGTTGTTCATCCTCAACGTAGTTGGGAACGGGAGAGAAAAGACCGCAAACCATGCGCAAAAGTGTTGTTTTGCCAGCCCCATTTTGGCCCTTGACTTGGAGCCAATGCCCTTGGGACAACTCAAAACCGACACCTTGAAAAAGCACAGCGTCACCTCGCTTGGCGCTCAAGTGCTGTGCTTTGAGGAGCACCGAACCCTCACTCAAGGTGGGACCCCCGACAAAAAGGAACCAAGCCCAGGTTCCGAGCAAGAGCAGCAAAGCACTGCAACAAAGGGGGGATCAAAAAAGGGAGCATTTGCCGAGTTTAACCCGAGCAAAGGCTTGAGCTTTGAGGAGAATCTTTGCTTTGCGGCTTGGGTGGCCCACTCAATCGGCTTTGGCGCCCGAGGCCTTCACAATGGGGCCCCAGCGGTTGAGTTCTGCGCGGGCCATGTCCCCCATTTGCTCTGGCGTTGAACTCACCATGGTGTAGCCCTGTTCGGTCATTTTTTTGATGTATTCGGGGTTTTGGGCCGCTTTCAACACCTCTTGGCTCATCTTGCTCACAACCTCCTTTGGTGTGGCCCCAGGGAGCATCAAACCAAACCAAACCGAAGCTTCATAACCCGGCACACCTGCCTCTGCGACCGTTGGCAAGTCGGGCAGACTGGGGTCTCTTTTTGCACCCGTTGTGGCCAAGGCGCGAAGCTTGCCCGATTTGATGAAAGGCATGGAGGAGGGGATGTTGTCAAACATCATCATGACTTGGCCACCCATCAAATCGGTGAGCGCAAAGGAGCTGCCCTTGTAAGGAATGTGAACCATTTGCAGCGAATTCAAGAACTTGAACATTTCAGCAGACATGTGAATGCTGGTGCCACTACCACTGGAGGCGAAATTCAATTCACCTGGGTGCTCCTTGGCGGCTGCGATGATTTCTTTCACGCTCTTGAACTTCAAAGAGGGGTTGACCACGAGCACATTGTTCAAAGACACCAAGACCGACAAGGGCTGCAAGTCCTTGTTGGGATCAAAGGGCATTTTGCTGTATAAAAAAGGATTGATCGCCTGAATGCCAGACGTGGTCATGAGGAGGGTTGAGCCATCAGCCGGCGCGTGCACGACTTCAAGCCCACCAATGTTGCCCCCCGCACCAGGACGATTTTCAACAGTCACAACCAGCCCCATGGAGCGGCTGAGCTCTTGCGCGATGGCCCTGGAAGCAATGTCCACACCCCCCGCAGGTGGAAAGGGACACACGATGCGAATGGGCTTGGTGAAGGTCACCTCACTGTGCGCACCCCATGAACACCCAAGCAAGAGCGCCAAGCCCAAGGCTTGAAGGCGCCGCGCTGCGAGCACACGCCCCAAAGACAAACGCCAAGTATCTTTGGCAAACAGAGGGCTCTTTGGGCTTAGGCTGTGGTGCATGGCTTGTGTCCTTCACAAATGTGAAAACAGCATACAGCCAAATGCGTCACATGCCCAGAGGGCTCACACCAATCAAAGCTTTGTGACCCCAAGCCAAGAACAGCACGTAGACCAAAGTTCCAATCGCCAAGGTGAGCTGAGTGGCCGCTTTGGAGACGGGCACCAAAGGTGTGGGAGGCAGACCTGCTGCCTCAAGAGCAGCCGCTTGGGCGCGGTCACGGCGTCTGGCACTGATGAATGAGAGCACTCCCCAGGCCAAAAAACCACCAAAGAGCACCACTTGGTGCAATTGTCCATTGGCCAACAAGTGGGCCAATGCCCAAGTTTTCACCGACAAGACCATGGGGTGATGCATTTTGACCTTGAACCAATTGGCATGGATGTAGGTTGCCGCCATCAAAACCCATGCCACCCAAACCAACAAGAAGGCCAAGTGTCTGCCCCATATGGGTGGAACCCACAACTCAATGGGCTCCATGCGAGCTTGTCCATAGCCCCAGATCATCAGGGCGAATCCAATCACTGAGACGAGTGCATAAAGACCTTTGAATTTCTTCTCGCCCAAGCTCTCCATGAGTTGGGTTCTTTTGCCATCGGCGAAAATCCTGAATGAATGTGTGCCTAAAAAAATCAGCAATCCCAAAACAAAAATATCCATTGCTCGCTCCCTTTGTTAAAACCGTGACATGAAAAAATCCAGTCCCTCTTCGGGCTGAAAGCAGCCGTCCTTGAAATACAAGCGAGTGGGACCGGGCAAGATGTGTTGCTTCTCTGGGTGCAAGGGGTCTGCGGGAAAGCACACCAAGCGGGTGTCCGCGTCTCTAACCGAGCACGGCTCAATCAAGGGCGGTTTGCGTTGGCTTGCATGAGACATCACCTCGTCCACAGTGGAGAACTGTGTCAACTCGAAAAGCGTCATGATTTGAGGTGCAGCCAAGTCGATGTGTCTCTTGGCATAGGCATTCAAAGCCTCTTGGGGCGTGAACCAATCGCTTTGAGTGGTCTCGTGATCATCGTGTTTGGCCTCTTGATGGGCAGGCATCAAGGCGACAAAAAAGCGCGCATCAAAGCGCTTGTTCATCACGGTTGGGGTTTTGGGTGTGATCCACCTTGACCAAGGTCGAATCAAGTGCCAATCGAATTCAATGCCCAGCGATTGGTGAGAAACACTGAGCAAGGGCTCGCCTGAGAGGCGTGATTTGACACGAGACTGAAGACTCAGCGCAGAAGTTTCAGCGTTGGCGTTGGCGTTGGAGTTGGAGTTGGCGTGGGCGTGGGCCTCGGTGATTGACTCGCTCGCCAACAAAACGCCACACTCTTCGTACGCCTCTCTCAAAGCCGCCACAAAAAGGGCAGCGGCGTGCACAGGCGAGCGCTCAGGCTCAGCCAAACTGGCGTGCATGCGGTTCACCCAATCAGGATCCAAGTGCGCCTGGGCCCACTGTGAATCGGAGTCTTCACACTTGCCGCCAGCAAACACATGAGCACCACCCAAGACATTCGATTGAGAGTGACGCTTCAAGAGCAAAACCTCAAAGTGACTGTGCCCACCCTGCGCTGGTTCAGCTTGAGACCTTGACGCTTGGGGCCTCAAGAGCAACAAGGTTGAGGCGTCTTTGGGGGCAGACGTGACGGTTTCGTGGTTGAGTTCCATGCACTGTATTTTGACACGTCTCATGTCAACATGATGTCAAGATCATGTCAATGGCTTTTAACCGACTGAATGGCTAAAGCTTGACACCACAAGCCACACAGCATGTGCATATCGGAGACAATGCAGGTCATGAACAATGCCCCAAACCCATCTTCCGAGACCCAGGCCGAGACGAGCGCTGCGCCCATCGACCCCAAACAACGCCCCAAGGCCAAGAGCGCTGGCGCCTTGATGGGTCTTGCGCCCTTTGTGAGACCTTACCGCTTGCAAATGGTTCTCGCAGGCGTCTTTCTCTTGCTGGCCGCTGCCTCCACGCTTTGTTTTCCTTGGGCACTGAGAATGCTCATTGATCGAGGCCTGAATGCACACACCTCAGCAAGCGAATTGGCCTGGCAATTCATTCAACTCTTTTGGGTTGCTGCTGCTTTGGCCATCTTCTCAGGCGCTCGCTTTTACATGGTGAGTTGGCTGGGTGAGCGCATCACCACCGATTTGAGACAAGCGGTCTACTCGCACGTGATCCAGCAAAGTCCTGCTTTTTTTGAGACCACACAAACTGGAGAAGTGCTCTCACGCTTGAGCGCAGACACCACCTTGGTTCAAACGGTTGTTGGCTCGTCGTTGTCCATGGGACTGCGCAATTTGGTGATGGGCGTTGGTGCGCTTGCCATGCTGGTTTGGACCAACCCATGGCTCATGCTCCAAGTCATTGCCGTGCTGTGCTTGATCGTGCTCCCAAGCCTCACCTTGGGTAGGCGTGTGAGGAAACTCTCGCGCGCATCCCAAGACCGCGTGGCCGACACGAGCGCAGTGGCCCAAGAGGTCTTGAATGCTGTGCCTGTGGTGCAAAGTTACACGGCCGAGCTGCGAGAGGCCCAAAGGTACGAGTCCGCCAGCAATCAAGCCTTTCAAACCGCCATCAAGCGCACCAAAGCAAGATCTTTGCTGGTGACCTTCATCATCATGGCCACCAGTGCAGCGCTGCTTTGGGGACTCTTCAAAGGATCTTTGGCGGTCATGGAGGGGAGCTTGAGTCCAGGTGTTTTGGGTCAAACCTTGATCTACGTGTTGCTCTTGGCAAGCGCATTCGCTGTTCTTGGCGAAGTGTATGGCGATTTGCTGCGCGCTGCTGGCGCCACTGAAAGACTCATCGAATTGCTCCACGCCAAGTCACCCGTTGAGGAATCTGCCGCTCCCAAATCCATTCCCATGCTCTCAAGTGGGTCAAAGGTGGTCTTCAAAAATGTCACTTTCAACTACCCCTCACGCCCAGACAAGGCGGCCTTGTCCAATCTCTCTTTTGCATTGGAGCCGGGTCAAAATGCAGCCTTGGTGGGACCCAGTGGCGCAGGCAAGACGAGCGTGTTCTCACTTTTGTTGCGCTTTTACGATCCACAAACGGGAACGATTGAAATCAATGGTGTGAACATCCGGGAGCTCTCCATCCAAGCGCTCAGATCGCACATTGGCTTGGTGCCTCAAGAGCCTGTGATTTTCTCAACGAGCGCTTATGAAAACATCCTCTACGGCAACCCAAGCGCGAGCAAAGCTCAAGTCTTGGCTGCAGCAAAGGCCGCGTTTGCAGATGAATTCATCGAGCAGTGGCCACAGGGCTATGACACCTTCCTAGGAGAACGCGGTGTGCGCATCTCAGGCGGTCAAAAGCAACGCATATCGATTGCGCGCGCCATGCTCAAAAATCCACCCCTACTGCTCTTGGATGAAGCGACGAGTGCTTTGGATGCGAACAGTGAGCGTCAAGTGCAAGCTGCCTTGGTGAGCGCCATGAAGGACAGGACCACGCTTGTGATCGCTCACCGGCTCTCAACCGTGAGACAAGCCAATCCGATCCTGGTGCTTGAACAAGGCGCCTTGGTCGAACAAGGGCGTCACGATGAATTGGTGCAACAAAATGGCTTGTATTCGAGCCTTGCCAAACTTCAGTTCACCCAAAACAATTAGGAACGTGACACAAGATCAAAAGCAGGTCTTTTGGGGTGCGTTTGGCGGAAAGAAGTGGGAGTCGAACCCACCCAGCGACGCATGGCGCCACCAACTGGGTTTGAAGCCCAGCCACTCCACCGGAAGTGATTTCCTTCCCTCTTGAAAGAGGCGCATGAATGTTTATTGGGACTTGTAAAACTTAGACCTTGGGGTTTGCGAAAAGTGTGCTGCCGGCTCTGATCAAATGCACCTCTCCCACCCTTTGGCAAAATCCAATCTTATCAAAGAACTCCAAAATCTGTATCGCTCGCTTTCGCCCCAAACCAGTGGCATCTCTGAATTGCGAAGCGCTCACACCTTGACGTGGATGAGGATTGGAGCCACTTTGAGCGATGTCTCTCACCAGTTGAGCCATAGCTTGAACATGCGCCGGGTGATAAAAGAGGTCTTTGACGACCTGATAAAGATCTCCCTGACTGGCAAGCCGAATGAGCGTCATGCGCATTTGAACTTCATGAATGCCCAAAGCACTCGCCAGATCACGCACCCAAGGCGGGTCATATTTCCCCTCATGAATCAAGGGCAATGCCTTTTGAGCAATGCGTTGATCGGCTTGTTGCAAGCCTTCTGCATGCTTGGGCAAGAACAAAAATCCATTTTTAAGCTTGACAGCACCAAGTTCCATCAAATGTCGAGTGAGGTGAGCCCAAACGCTCACACTCATTTGAGAACCCAAGGCCTTTCTGGCTCTAGCCTCAAGGATACCGAGCGCATCAGGGTGCTCTTGATGGTACTGTTCCAAAAGTTTCTCAAGCTTGTGCTTCATGACTTCAAGCGCATCAGCGGCAATCACCCAGGCATGATCTGCGCTCCAAAACATGTTGGAGGCTTGCCCCACACTCACATTGCTTTCATCTGATGTTTGCAATGTCAAAAGCGCTTGAAGGGGCGTCTTGGGATCAATGCCAGCATCCAAGAGTCGCTCGGGCCAAACAGCGCCATGGGACAAATGGGGCAAGCCGCCCTCAAGCCTTGAGAGCACACTGCTTTGTAATTGCGTCTTCAAGTAACTCATTCGCTCAGGCGTTTGACGGTAGCGCTTGGGTGCCCTTACATCACAAACCACCCCTCCTGCCAAAGTGCGAGTGGCACTTGCATCTCTCAAAATAATTCGATCTGTCACCCACAAATGAATGGGCTGGTGCATGATCAATTGAACCCAACCCGATTGGCCCGGCACGAGGCCATCTTGGGCAAGCACGGCCACTGTCGCCATGGCTTCTTGGGTTTGTGCATGCACGTGAACGCTTGCACCCGATCTGAGGGGCTTGTCAATCAAAGCAGACACTTCAAGCCAGACATCCAACCTGGAGGTTGAACTCGCGATGCTTGGCGCACAAAGCATCTGCCCTCTTTGACATTTGTTTTTCTCAAGCCCCACCAACGCAATGGCACAACGCTCACCGGCTTGGGCTTTTTCCACGGGATGTCCGTGCACTTGCAGGGAGCGAACTCGGTAGGTTTGATGCGGCTCATGGGCCAAGGCAAGAAAATCTCCAACCTTGACTTCACCCGCTTGAATACTGCCGGCAACAACCGTACCAATCCCATCCAAGGTGAATGCACGGTCCAAGCCCATCCTGAATCCCATCCATCCATGGTTTTGATGACGGCTAAGGCGCTGCTTTAGAGCAGCGTTCAACAACAATGCTCTAAGCGCTTGAATGCCCGCTCCCGTTCGCGAACTCACCTCCAAGATTTCGAATCCATCCATCGCAAATTGCGACTTGAGGGTGAGCATTTCTTGCCTTCTTTGCGCCATGAGGAGCTCATCGACTTGGTCCGTTTTGGTAATGATGATGCAACCATTTTGGATATGGAGCAAACTCAAAATACTCAAGTGCTCTAAAGTTTGGGGCATCACACCATCATCGGCAGCGATGAGAAGCAGGGCAAAGTCAATGCCACTTGCACCAGCGAGCATGGTTTTAACCAATTTCTCATGCCCAGGAACATCGATGAATGAAATGCTCAACTCATTTGAATCTGCTGTGGGCTCACCAAGATGTTCGGGCTTGAAAAGCATCTGAGCAAACCCCAACTCGATGGTCATACCCCTTGTCTTTTCCTCGATGAGTTGATCGGTGTCAACACCCGTGAGCACTTTGACCAAACTGGTCTTGCCGTGATCAATGTGTCCAGCGGTCCCAACGATCATGATCCATGAATCTCTAGGCAAGCAATCTCTTGGGCCAGCGACAGCGCATCATCGATGCATCTGCAATCCAAGAGCAACATGTTTTTCTCGACACGTCCAATGATGGGCTTGGACAGAGATCTCAGTGACTTGGACAAACGAATGAGCGCCGAACCAACGCCTTTGTTACCCTCAACCATCGGTTTGATTGCAAGACCAAAAGAGTCCATCGTATCCAAGGGCAGTGAACCTGAACCAATTTGACTTCTCATCGCGCAAAGCTCGACTTTGTAGTGGGGCGTCAAGGCTTTTTCAAATGCATTCAAAATGATTTGAGCCGTGTCTTTGATGGCCTCTTGAGAGCGCGCCAACCAGCGCAGTGTGGGCAAGTGCCGCACCAAGCTCTCTGGCCGGAGGTAGAGTTTCAAAGTCGCCTCTAGGGCCACAACGGGCAATTTGGACAAGCGCAAAGCGCGCTTCATGGGGTAGTTTCGAATGAGATCGATTTCTCTTTTGCGACCAACGATGATTCCCGCTTGCGGACCACCCAACAATTTGTCACCCGAGAAAGTGACCACATGACAACCCGCCTTGAGCATTTCTTGGGGTGTCGGCTCATGAGGCAAACCATACTTGCCCATCTCGATGAGTGAGCCACTACCCAAGTCGCTCACCAAGGTGATCTGGTGCTGCTCAGCCAAAGGGGCCAGTTCGGCTTCACTGACACTTTGTGTGAAGCCTTGAACTTGGTAATTGCTGGTGTGAATTTTCATCAACACCGATGTACGTCCGCTTAGAGCCTTTTCATAATCTTTCAAATGGGTGCGATTGGTGGTGCCAACTTCTACCATGTGTGCGCCAGCACTCTTCATCACATCGGGCATTCTGAAAGAACCGCCAATCTCCACCAACTCACCTCTAGAGATCACCACCTCTCGATCATGGGCCAATGCAGCAAGGGTGAGCAGCACAGCAGCAGCGTTGTTGTTCACAAATGTGGCTGCCTCGGCACCCGTGATGGTGCAAATCAGCTCTTCTAAAAAATGATCTCTCTCACCTCGCTCGCCCGAGCTCAAATCGTATTCCAAATTGAGCGGGTGTTTGCCAGCTTCCCCCAGTGCTTTCACCGCAACATCGGCCAAAACAGATCGACCCAAATTGGTGTGAATCACCGTGCCGGTCATGTTGTGAACACTCTTGAATTGCAACGCCATTTTGTGGGCACATGCGATTTGGATGCGGCTCACAATTTCCAATTCATCGGGAATTTTGATCGAGTTCTCAGTTTCTAAGTCAATCGTCATTTTGAGATTTTGACGAATGTCAGCCAACACCTCTTTGCAAACTTGGGTCAATAGCGTGAGACCAAAGGCCTTGGCCGTGTCTTGCAACGCTTGGGCGTTGATCAATCGATCAATTGAAGGCAATTGAGACAACAGGCCTTGAGAACTTGCTTTGTCTTTTTGAGAAACGACCATTCCCCGCTTTTGAACATTCTGGGCTGAAAGTAGCGCTTGATGCTCTTTAACCTCAAGACCATGAACCATGGATCCTTTGGACTTTTTCATCAATGCTCCCCAATGGACTTGGGCGGGTCAGCAGAGTTTTCTGCATTGCCCCCAAAGAGCATCATGAAATTCACCCCCCCTCGCCAATACCCTTCCTCAGCGATGAGAAGATCCAAAGTGAGGGTAGCCAAATCGTCCGCAACAGGTTCAACCTGCACATCCTTGGCCATGTTGACGATTTTGAGGTAATGAGAGCAAGTGTCACAGGTCTCAAGGGACACGCCACCTTCATCCATGGCACTTACATGCACCGCATGACCCTCTTGATTGACCAAAGAATGGTAAGCAATCCCTTTGGTAGATTCACAATGTGTGCACTTGATGCGCGCCATGTACCACTGTGTTTGACACAAAGAGCAGTTCAAGTAACGAGAAGTGCCCACATCAGAGCCAAGTCGATTGATGCTTGATACGGGCTTGGATCCGCAGCAAGGGCAATGGGTGGCATCGGCCACAGCAGGAAAAGTTTGCTGTGGATACGCTTTGGCCGTTCGGGCTGCAAGCCTGACCCAAAACACTTGCAGTGCTGCAGCAATCAAAGGAGCTGCACCCATGTGAACCAAGCCCATTTGTCCGAGCAATAGACTTTGAGCCTGCTCATTCAATTGGTCTTGAGTCATGGACTTGATTTCTTCAATGACCCCTTTGACCGTGGCCTCCCCAGGCAAGTGACTCAGCACTTGTGCAAGTATGAAATCGAGCTCTCGACGCCAAGTTGGATCCAGCGCCCAGTGCTTGGGGTCCAGTACAGGGGTGCCAGCTTTTGCGTGAGCCTGAAGCAACTCAAGACCTGGAACAAGTGAATCTTGGGCTTGCGATTTGATCAAAGCAGCATCGTTGAGCGCATTGTGTTGGGCACTGGCCAAGTCGGCCATGAAGATCAGAAAGTCTCGCATGCTGTGACCAGCAGCGAGTTGGCGCAACCTGATTTCTCGGTCTTTGAAGAGGCTCGCCAAGTTGGGCAACCTGGCTGTATCTGGCTCGGCAATTTCGCGCGTGGCTATTTCTTCAGGGGAGAGAAAGCTTATGCTTTGAGGTATGTTCATTTCTTTATTTTAGGACGATTCACGGACCCAAAAAAAAGCACATGAATGTGCCTTTTTCTAGAAAGTCCATTGTGCATTGAGCACAAAAGAACTATTTTATGGTCTCCTCTTTGGCCACCACTTCCCTGTACCAAAGGGGGTGATTGGCCTTGGCCCAACCTCTAGAGACCAATCCCTCGGTCATGGCCCTGGTGGTGCCCTTGACCCAAATCGCAGCATAAATGTGAGTGATCACCGCAAGGATCAACACCGTGGCAGAAGTTGCATGCAAGACCACACCGATGCGCCTGAGGATGACGGGGAAGTCAGCAAACCAAGCCTGCCAAAACAAGACGCCCGTGATCACCAAAATCAACAATGAGCCAGTCATCATCCAAAAAACCAACTTTTGACCCGCGTTGTACTTTCCGACTTCAGGCATGTTGTCTTTGTTACCTGCAAACATCTCGTGTGTCTTTTTGAGCCACTCAATGTCCACTTTGATCAACAAATTGTCTCGCCAAAGTTCAACATACATCCCCACAAAGCACAAAGCCATCAAAAGCCCCATGTAGGGGTGCAAGATCCTGGTCCATGGCCCACCCCCAAAGAGGTTGGTGAAGAAAAAGAGCGATGGGTGCAAAAAAGCCAAGCCCGATAAACCCGCTCCAAAGAACAAAAGCACAATGGCCCAATGGTTCATGCGGGTCAGGTCTTTGTAGCGAACCAAGTCCTTAGAAGTGTCTAGCGTATTGGTATTCATCGCTCAAACCTCTTTTTTCTCTTTGATGGGGCCCACTTTCATGTAATGAAAGAAGCTTGCAATTGTGGCTCCAATCATGGCACCCACGATCAAAGGCTTGGCGATGCCTTTCCACAAGGAGACCAGCGGACTGATCTTGGGGTTGGAGGGCAAGCCATGGTAGAGCTCAGGCTGGTCGTTGTGTTGTAACACATACATCACGTGTGTGCCGCCCACACCAGAGGGGTCATAGACTCCCGCTTGTGCAAAGCCTCTCTCTTTGAGATCCTCCACACGAGTCGAGGCGTATTCATGCATGTCCTCCTTGGTACCAAAATGAATCGCTCCAGTGGGACAAGATTTTACGCATGCAGGCTCCAAGCCCACTCCCACGCGGTCCGAGCACAAAGAGCACTTGTAGGCTTTATTGTCCTTTTGACTGATGCGAGGCACATCAAAGGGGCAACCCGTCACGCAGTAGCCGCAGCCAATGCAGTTCTCACTGATGAAGTCTACGATGCCGTTGGCATACTGGACAATTGCTCCAGGAGATGGACAAGACTTCAAGCACCCGGGATCCTCGCAGTGCATGCAACCATCTTTGCGAATCAACCACTCCAAAGTGGTCTCTTGTTGAAGATTGCTTGAGTCTTTTTTGACCTCGACTTCAGAAAACCGCATCACGGTCCAAGCCGATGGACCCAGATCGTTGGGGTTGTCGTAAGTTCCCGCATTGGTACCTACCTCAGGGCGAATGTCATTCCACTCCATGCAAGCGACTTGACAGGCCTTGCAACCAATGCAAGCGGAGACATCGATGAGTTTGGCAACCTCAGGAGAGGACCTCACTTGGGTCGAGGGTGTGGTGGTCGCAGAGCGACGTGAAATGTCTAAAGACTGTAGAGATGACATGTTGACCCCTTATGCCTTTTCAAGGTTGACTGTGAACGCCTTGTACTCAGGCGTTTGCGTATTGGCGTCACCCACCACTGGCGTGAGGGTGTTCACAGAAAAGCCTTTCTTGGCCAGTCCCATGAAGCCCCAGTGATTGGGCAGACCCACGGTGTCAACCTTTTGACCATCACAGTCGAGTTGAGGAATGCGCTTGCTCACCACAGCTACGGCTTTGATGTAACCGCGCTTGGAAGTCACCTTGACCCAGTCACCATTGGCAATGCCTTTGGCTTTGGCCAACTCAACGCCAATTTCAACGAACTGCTGTGGCTGCACAATGGCATTGGACAACGCGTGCTTGGTCCAACCGTGAAAGTGCTCGGTCAGTGCGTAGCTTGTGGCCACGTAAGGGAACTGTTCACGATCTCCAAACTGATCTCTGTCACGCTTGAACACCCGTGCAGCTGGATTGTTCCTAGCGAGTGGGTTGTCAGGGTGCAAAGGGTTGCTCTTGAGCGGAGTTTCAAAGGGCTCATAGTGCTCTGGCAGAGGACCCTCAGCCATTCCTGTAGGTGCAAAAAGTCTTGCAACACCCTCTGGGTTCATGATGAAGGGCTCGACCCGGTTGTCCGCTGAAGGACTGGCATCGACTTGAATATCGGGCACATCAGAACCACCCCACTGAGCGCCGTTCCATTGAACGAGCTTTCTGGTGGTGTCCCATGGCTTGCCCGTTGGATCGGAGGACGCACCGTTGTAGAGAATTCTACGGTTCGCTGGCCAAGCCCAAGCCCAATTGAGCGTTTGACCGTTGCCCCATGGGTCGCTGTTGTCGCGTCTGGCCATCATGTTGCCAGCCTGAGTCCAAGAGCCCGCGTAAATCCAACAACCCGAGGCTGTGGATCCATCGTCCTTCAAAACACCAAAGCCCGGTAGCTGCTCTCCAGCTTTGACGAGCACTTTGGGAGGGCCTTTGGGATTCAAAGGATCAGGGACCGTGATGTCGGCCAGGGCTTTTCCGTTGTACTCCATCGCCATCTCTTGGGGAGATGGGCTGCCTGGGATTTTGTAATCCCAAGTTAAATGGGTGATTGGGTCTGGATAGGCACCACCCTCTTTTTGATAGGCGGCTCTGAGTCCATTGAAGATCGCAGCAATGATCTCCAAGTCCCCTTTGGCCTCACCAGGCGCCTCTGCACCTCTCCAATGCCACTGCAACCAGCGACTGGAGTTGGTCACAGATCCTTCCTCTTCGGCAAAGCAAGTGCTTGGGAATCTGAAGACCGTGGTTTGGATGTCCTCGGTTTTCACATTGTTGTACTCACCGTGGTTTTTCCAAAACTCAGAGGTCTCTGTTGCCAAGGGATCGATGATCACCAAGTATTTCAACTTGGATAGGCCGTCCAGGATTTTTTGCGTATTGGGAAATGAAGATACGGGGTTGAAGCCTTGGCAAATGTAGCCATTGATCTTGCCCTCGTTCATCATCTCAAACGCGTTGATCACGTCATAAGCTTTGTCCCATTTGGGCAAGTAATCAAAAGCCCAGTCGTTTTCCTTGGTCGCACTTGCACCCCACCAGGCTTTTTGCAAACTCACAAAAAACTTGGAATAGTTCTGCCAGTAGTTCGTCTGATTGGGCCTCAGTGTCTTGGGCGTTTTGTGCTTGAGATAGGTCTCCAAATCTTGCTCGGACTCGTTGGGCAAAGCCATGTAACCTGGCAAGCTTTGAGAGAGCAAACCCAAATCGGTCAATCCCTGAATATTGGAGTGACCTCTGAGCGCGTTCATGCCGCCACCCTCTATTCCGATGTTGCCCAACAAGAGCTGCAAAATAGCACCCAAACGAATGGTCTCAGCTCCATAACTGTGCTGGGTCCAACCCAAGGCGTAGAGTATCGTCATGGCCTTGTTGGTTGCAGAAGTTGCAGCAATCATCTCGCAGATGTGCATGAACTTGTCTTTGGGCGTGCCCGTGATGGAGCTCACCTTCTCAGGCGTGTATCTGCTGTAGTGCTGCTTCATGATTTGCAGCACACACCTTGGGTGAGTCAAAGTGGGATCCACTTTGGCAAACCCTTTGTCATCCAACTCGTAGGCCCAACTTGCGTTGTCGTACTTGTGTTTTTGTGGATCGTAGCCAGAGAAAATACCATCCTTGAAGGAGTACCCTTCGCCCACAATGAAAGAGGCGTTGGTGTAGTGCTTCACGTATTCTTGCTGAATGAAGTTATTGGAGAGCAGGTAATTGACCACCCCTCCCAAAAACGCCATGTCCGAACCTGCTCGAATAGGAGCGTAGAAATCGGCCACCGCAGCAGAGCGGGTGAATCTTGGATCCACCACAATCAATTTGGCTTTTCTTTGTTTCTTGGCTTCAACCACCCACTTGAAGCCGCAGGGATGGGCTTCGGCGGCGTTGCCGCCCATGATGAGGACTAAATCTGCATTTTTGATATCGGTCCAATGATTGGTCATTGCACCTCGCCCAAACGTCGGAGCCAGACCGGCTACCGTCGGGGCGTGTCAAACACGCGCTTGATTGTCAAAGACGAGCATCCCCGTCGATCGCATCGCCTTGGCTGTTAGATATCCGGTTTCGTTGGAAGAGGCAGAGGCGCAAAGCATGCCTGTGCTCAGCCATCGGTTGACCGTCTGGCCTTGAGCGTTTTTGGCTTGGAAATTGGCGTCGCGATCGGCCTTCATGAGCTTGACCAAACGGCCAATCGCCTCGTCCCACGACACGCGCTTCCATTCGTTGCTGCCAGCCTCTCTGATTTCAGGATACTTCAATCGACTGGGACTGTGCACGAAATCCAATAGACCCGCACCCTTGGGGCACAACGTGCCGCGGTTCACAGGGTGATCGGGGTCACCCTCAATGTGCGTGATGGATGAGACCACATTCTTGGCCTTGTCACCCAAACTGTGCATGATGATGCCGCAACCCACAGAACAGTAGGTGCAGGTGTTTCGTGTTTCAGTGGTTTTTGAGAGCTTGAAGGTTCTCGACTCTGCCAACGCTTGCGTTGGAAAAAAGCCCAGTGCCGCCAAACTCGATCCCACCAATGCAGCACCCCCGGCGCGAAGGAACTGCTTTCTATTCATGTCCATATGAGACTCTCTTTGTATAAAGAATTGAACACCATGTTGATCGTGTTACAAATTTTAAACTTTACTGACAATCAAGGATAGCGTTCTGAGACAAGTGAGCAAAAAAATAAGGGCATCCAATCTAAAAGAGCCTATAGACAAGTGTTAACCCTAGGCTTGTGATTGGCTTAACGTAAGAGAGGTGTAAGTTCAAGCTCTGAATCCAAGGTTCTGCAGCTTCAACCTGGCCCAACGAAGGATCTCCAAGTACCCAAGAGCAGCCATCAGCTTTAAAAAAAGGAGATGGAGCTTTCAACCGATTTCACTCCCCTCGGCTTCAAAGCCCTAGAAGGTGTACCAATGGCAATCCATCCCACCAAAGATTCCCCAGGCTTACAAAACGCTTCGACGATCAAGGCGTCTCGCACCTTTCCCCCACTCAGCATCTTGCCAGCAAAGCCCATGGCGTGAAGGGCATTCAAGACATTGGTGACTGCACCTCCGACACACATCCATTGTTCATGAGCAGGCACCAAAGGGTGATGAGCGTCTATGCATGCGATCACTGCCAAACTCAAAGGCACTTCCAAAGCCCTGGCTCTCTCGATTTCACAAGACTCATGTGACTTGCCAGCTCGTTTGGCATAGGACTCGAACAAATTGGCCAAATGCTTTTTACCCTCGCCTTGAATGACAACGAAACGAAAGGGTGTCAATTCACCGTGATCTGGCGCTCTGAGCGCAGCCCCAACAATGAGCTCGAGTTCCTCTGTCGTAGGTCCAGGCTCTTTGAGGTATTTACCACCCAAAGAATAACGATTGAGCAGCACCTCAATGCTCATGTTTGCCAAACTCGCTTTGGGTGAGCGTAAACCACGAAATTGTCTTGTCTCATGTAACCGATGAGGGTCACTCCCGTTTCTTTAGCCAGTGAAACTGCCAAGCTGGTGGGTGCGGAGATGGCAGCCATCAGGCCCACACCCATGGAAGCGCACTTTTGCACCATTTCAAAACTGGCTCGACTCGTGATCAAAACTGCGCCTTGGGAAAAATCTTGTGCCCCTTGAGCCAAATGCCCGATCAACTTATCAAGCGCATTGTGCCGACCCACATCCTCTCGAACGGCTTTGATCTGTCCTTGCAAATCCATCCAAGCAGCGGCATGTGTAGCCCCACTTTGATGGTGCATGGGCTGCATGTCGTGCATTTTTTTCATTCCCGCAACAAGGAGGCCTTGAGAGAGCTCGAAGTGGTGGTTGACCAAGCTGGGGTGCCGCACGGCTTGCTCAATGGTTTCAACCCCACACAAACCGCAACCCGTGCGACCCGTTAGGTTGCGACGTCGATCTTTCAGAGCTGCAAAACGTTTGGAAGAAATGGTGGTCTTGACCACCAAGCCTTCTGCTTGGTGCTCGAGCTCGCACTCGTACATTTCATCGGCAGATGCAATGATGCCTTCAGTCAAAGCAAAACCCAAGGCAAACTCATGCAAGTTGGCAGGTGAGGCCAACATCACCGCATGTGAAATGCCATTGAACTCAATGGCAACGGGCTTTTCAACGGCAACCCATTCCTGCGTTGAATGACCCACTTCAGAGACAACTCGAAAAACCTCGAGCCTTTGCAGCTCAGCTGGCTCTTCAAGCGAGGAAGGTTGAACGTTCATGTGGGAATTCTATGACAGCCAAATGTCAAGCTTGCAAGCAAGACCCAAGCTTTTCAGACTTGAGCATTGGTGCATTCAAAGCGGCAAAGACTTGGCATAAGTGCAACAGCAATGGACTCAAGTGTCTTTGGAGATTTTGATGCTGGGAAAAACGGAGGAGAAATCTTTTGCTTTGGCTGCAATCTTGACCGCCACTTGTCTGGCCATCTCCAAATACAAAGCACTCAGTTGACCGTTGGGGTCTGCGACCACGGTTGGCTTGCCACTGTCGGCTTGAAGTCTGATGTTGATGTCCAGTGGCAAGGCACCCAAATAATCAATGTCCAAATCTTGCGCCATGTTTTTACCCCCATCGACGCCAAAGATGTGCTCGGCGTGACCACATTTTGAGCAAACGTGAACGGCCATGTTCTCAATCAATCCCAAAATGGGCACGCCCACTTTGTCAAACATCTTGATGCCTTTTTTCGCATCCAAAAGCGCAATGTCTTGAGGGGTTGTCACAATCACTGCACCGGTCATGGGCACACGCTGACTCAAAGTGAGTTGAATGTCACCCGTGCCCGGTGGCATGTCCACGATCAAATAGTCCAAATCCTTCCAATTCGTTTGCCTGAGCAACTGATCCAAGGCTTGGGTTGCCATGGGACCGCGCCATATCATGGCTTCATCGGGGGAGACCAAAAAACCAATGGACATGACTTGAACGCCAAAATTCTCCAAAGGCTCCATGGTCTTGCCGTCTAAACTATCTGGCTTATCAGACAAGCCCATCATCATGGGCTGGCTTGGGCCATAGATATCGGCATCCAAGAGACCCACTTTAGCGCCCTCACTGGCCAGTGCCAGCGCCAAATTGACTGCCGTTGTACTCTTGCCAACACCTCCCTTGCCCGAGGCAACAGCCACGATGTTTTTGACTTGGGGGAGAAGTTGTACACCACGCTGTGCGGCGTGTGCCACGATTTGGGTGCTGATTTGAATGGATACGTTTTGTACCAATGGATTGGTCTTTAAAGCAGTTGTCAATCGCTTTCTGAGCTCCGGCCACTGGCTCTTGCAGGGATAGCCCAAAACCAAATCAAAGGAAACGTCTGAGCCTTCGATGAGTATATTTTTGATGGCTTTTTGACTCACAAAGTCTTTACCGCTCATCGGGTCGATCACGGTTTGCAGTGTATCGAGCAAGCTTTTTTCATTAAGTGACATTGCGTCTTTTCTCCGTGTAGGGGATTGCGGTGCCCCTATGTGTTGGGGCACCCTATGTAACTTGATAGTCTAACCAATCCGCCTTGTGCTGACCGAACCCCCTCTGATAGCCCTATTGTGGGTGCGCCCTCATAAGGGCCTTAAAATCGCTGATTCACCCAAAACTTGAGCCTCACCCATGCAGCAACGCCAACTCTTTGTCACCACCGCATTGCCCTATGCCAATGGAAACTTTCACATTGGCCACATCATGGAATACATCCAAGCCGACATTTGGGTGAGGTTTCAGCGCATGCAAGGCTCTCAGGTCTACTTTTGTTGCGCCGACGACGCACACGGCGCACCCATCATGATTGCAGCAGAGAAAGCCGGGAAAACCCCCCAGCAATTCGTGGCCGATATTGCGCAAGGCAGACACCAGTACTTGGATGGTTTTCACATCGCCTTTGACAATTGGCACAGCACCGATGGGCAGGAGAACCACACGCTGGCCCAACAAATTTACCTGGACTTGCAAAAAGCAGGTCTCATCAGCACCAAAACCATCGAGCAGTTCTTCGATCCAGAAAAAAAGATGTTCTTGCCCGATCGCTTCATCAAGGGCGAGTGCCCCAAATGTGGAGCCCAAGATCAGTACGGAGACTCTTGTGAGAGTTGTGGTGCGGTCTATGCACCCACTGAGCTCAAAAATCCTCGCTCTGCACTCTCGGGTGCTGAGCCAGTTTTGAAGTCCTCTGAGCACTATTTCTTCAGCCTCTCTGACCCCAAGTGTTTGAGCTTTTTGCAAAAGTGGACACAAAACGGAAGACTTCAAAGTGAGGTGGCCAACAAAGTGCGCGAGTGGCTCACCCCCAACGAAGAGGGCAAGACCGGTCTTGGAGACTGGGACATTTCAAGAGATGCGCCCTACTTTGGCATTGAAATCCCCAACGCTCCAGGCAAATACTTTTACGTCTGGCTTGATGCGCCTGTGGGCTACTTGGCTTCTCTCAAAAACTACTTCGCCAAGGGGGGGCCCAAGGCAAGGGGAGACGAGAGAAGTTTTGAAGAATTCATGATGGATCCAAAGGTTGAGCAGTATCACTTCATTGGCAAAGACATCACTTACTTTCACACGCTCTTTTGGCCTGCGATGCTGCACTTCAGCGGCAGGAAAACACCTGACAACGTCTTTGTGCACGGCTTTGTGACGGTGAGCGGCGAGAAAATGAGCAAAAGCCGTGGCACTGGGATTGACCCCTTGAAGTACCTCTCCATTGGCATGAACCCAGAGTGGCTTCGTTACTACATTGCTGCAAAACTGAACTCCAAGGTGGAGGACGTGGACTTCAACACCGAAGACTTTGTGACCCGAGTGAACGCCGACCTCGTGGGCAAATTCGTGAACATCGCAGCCAGGAGTGCAGGCTTTTTGCAAAAACGCTTTGAGCTGAAATTGGGCTCCCTGAGCCAAGATGGTCAAAAGCTCTTGGACGTGTTGCAACAAGCTGCTCCCTCCATTGCACAAGGCTTTGAGGAGCGTGAGTTTGGCAAAGTCTGTCGCGAAATCATGCTCTTGGCCGATCGGGTCAATGAATACGTGGACGCCAACAAGCCTTGGGAACTGGCCAAATCGGTGGACAACGAAGCAGCGCTGCACCAAGCTTGCACAGCGTGCATCCAAAGCTTCAGGCTTCTCACCCTCTACCTCAAACCCATATTGCCTGACTTGGCCTCTAAAGTGGAGAGCTTTCTCAACATTGCTCCTTTGGACTTCGCATCGGCCCAAACCCTCTTGGCTCCAGGTCATGCCATTGGCCCTTATGAGCACTTGATGCAAAGGGTGGATGTGAAACTCTTGGATCAACTCACCGAACCCGCCCAAGCCAGTGAGCCAGCGAAATCCACTCCTGGTGGAGTCGCCATTGAGCCCACCATCGGCATCGATGAATTTGTGAAAGTGGATTTGCGCATCGCGAAAATCTTGGATGCTCAAGCGGTGGAAGGTTCAAGCAAGCTCTTGCGACTCTCGCTTGACGTGGGTGAAGGCCAAAACAGACAAGTCTTCAGTGGCATTGCCGCTCACTACAAACCTGAAGAGTTGGTGGGTCAACTCACCGTGGTTGTTGCCAACTTGGCGCCACGCAAGATGAAATTTGGTGTTTCTGAAGGGATGGTGCTCGCCGCCAGCCACGAGGATGAAAAATCGCATCCTGGTGTCTTTATCCTGAACCCATGGCCAGGCGCCACACCCGGCATGAAAATTCGCTAAAGCTTGCATGCATGTAGGCATGCACTCAACATGAGACCTTGAGAGTTCAAGTTGATTGGATTCAACTTCAAGTCATTGCAGCGCGCAAAGACGCCCCTCTCCTATCTAAAAAAGAGGGAAGGTGTATGGCTCAATTGCATGCGAATAAGCGGTCAAAGGAATCGCTTCAAAAAGGTTTTACTTCGGGCGTTTGAGGCTCGACATGAACCTGGGTTCCATTTCTTTTTCAACTTGAGTGGCCTTGGCCAAGAGAGCCTAGGCAGCGTGTTAGAGTGTGAAGATGCCCATCAAAACCATTCAGAGCTTGACTCACGTTGACCGCAATGCGGTCAACAACCATCAATTGGGCGGGATCTTGAGTTTTGTTGCCGGCTACATCAACGCCGGTGGCTTTTTGGCGATTGGGCGCTACACCTCCCACATGAGCGGCATCATCTCAGGAGTTGGTGACGACGTGGCCTTGAACCAATGGGGATCGGTCTTGGCTGGGCTCTCGCTCTTGGCCGCCTTCATTTTGGGCTCCACAGCCACCTCGGTCATGGTGAACTGGGGACGCCGGCGTGAGATTCACGCCCGTTTTGCCCTGCCTTTGCTCGTTGAGGCTCTTGTGATTTTTGCCTTTGGCTTCATGAGCTCTGCATCACTTGAGAGCAGCAACTTGCTCACCGTTCCCAGCATCGCCTTGGTGCTGTGCTTTGTGATGGGACTGCAAAACGCCATCATCACCAAAATCTCCAAGGCCGAGATCCGAACCACCCACATGACAGGTGTCGTGACCGACATCGGCATTGAGCTTGGACGTCTTTTTTACTGGAATCAGTCCAGGAGTGCCAACGACGTTCATGTGGTAGTGGCCAACCGGCAAAAGCTCAAAGCCCACCTTTTGATCCTCACCATGTTTTTGGTGGGGGCCATTTTGGGGGCCTTGAGCTTCAAAGGCTTTGGTTTTGGGGCCGCATGGCCTATTGCCTCCTTTTTACTCCTGTTGAGCTCTGTGCAGATCGCCCAAGACCTGGGTGCGCCCATCTGAATCCCAACGTCGGGAGACTTTCATGAGTTCTGCCACTGGGTTAAAATCATCACATCCATGGAGCCCGTCCTCAAAGTCAGGCGTTTTTGCCCAGACACACCTCTGAGGGGCTCCAACACACCAAGGTTTGACCATGTCTTTTTTCAGTCGTCCCGATTACCAGTCAGAGATCACGCATTTCATTGAAGACCTCAAAAAGCAAGACCCAACGCTTGAGTCCAAGCAAAGAGCGGGTCGTCAATTGCTGTGGGACAAACCGGTGAACACCGAACTCAAAAGCGAGTTCGATGCTGCCCGTGTCCCACAAGCCCCTTACGTTTACCAAACCAAAGGTCACGCCTAAGCACTGCAACCCCAAATGGGGCGGCACTGAGCTTTAATACATTCTGCCCCTTTGTGGGCTTACCTGAAACCCCAACTCGAATGACATCCACCCCCGACTCCAAGCCAGAGAGCGCTCCTACACTGCAAGAGGAGTGGGCGCAAGCGATGGAGCAAACGATTGAGCTCAACGGCGAGCACATGCCCTCGGTGGTGGACAAAGTGGCGCTCGCCAAGTTGTATGGAGAGCCACTTTTCTCAATGCCCCAAGACCTCTACATCCCGCCCGATGCGCTAGAGGTTTTTCTGGAGGCTTTCGAAGGTCCATTGGATTTGTTGTTGTATTTGATTCGAAAACAAAACTTCAACATCCTAGACATCCCCATGGCGGCCTTGACCCATCAGTACTTGAGTTACGTTGACGAGATTCGAGAGCGCAATTTGGAACTCGCTGCCGAGTACTTGCTGATGGCCGCGATGCTCATAGAGATCAAGTCACGCATGCTCTTGCCCCCAAAGCGCGTGAGCGAGAACGAGGAAGTGCAAGACCCACGTGCCGAGCTCGTGAAACGTTTGCTCGAATACGAAAAGATGAAACTTGCTGCGGCCCAACTCAACGACTGGCCCCAATTGGGACGAGATTTCCTCAAAGCCCAGGTCTTCATCGAGCAGTCCTTGCAACCCAGATTTCCCGATGTGTTTGTGCCCGAACTCCAGCAAGCTTGGAGCGACATTTTGAAACGCGCAAAATTGGTGGAGCACCACAAAATTTCCAAAGAAGAGCTCTCGGTCAGAGAGCACATGAGCTTGGTGCTCAGACAACTCACGGGCAAAAAATTCGTTCAGTTCGAAGATCTATTTGACGTGAAACTGGGCGCGCCCGTTTTGGTGGTGACCTTTGTGGCACTTTTGGAGTTGGCCAAAGAGATGCTCATTGAGATCACCCAAGGGGATGTCTACGCCCCCATATACGTGAGGCTTGCCTACACCCCCAACTGAGAGGGTTTGAGGCCTACCTGCCAGGGCTCAAAAGGCTTTTAAAACTCCAACTTCGCTTGTCGACCCATCAGCCTCTTGATGGCATCGGTGGGCGTCAACGCCCCTTTTAGCACCTCCACCACGCATTGGGTGATGGGCATTTCAAGCTCCAGTTGCGTGGCCCTTGCAAGCACCGTCTCTGCGCAATACACCCCTTCGGCCACATGGCCCAAATGGGACATGATGTCGCTTAGGGATTGGCCACGAGCCAAGGCCAGTCCCACTTGCCGGTTGCGTGAGAGGTCTCCAGTGGCTGTGAGCACCAAGTCTCCAAGCCCACCCAAACCCATCAAGGTCTCGCTCTTGGCACCCAGTGCCAAAGCCAGCCTCGTGATTTCAGCCAAGCCCCGAGTGATCAAGGCGGCTCGCGCATTCATCCCCAAGCCCAAACCATCGGCCAAGCCCGTGGCGATGGCCATCACGTTTTTGACGGCTCCACCCACTTCGACACCCACCCAGTCGTCACTGGTGTAGATGCGCAACTGCGGGCCGTGCAAGACATCGACCAAAAGAGATCTCAAACTCTCATGGGGCGAGCCCGCCACCAAGGCGCAAGGAAGCCCTTGTGCCACTTCTTTGGCAAAGCTTGGCCCAGAGAGGACCGCCGCTTTTAGTTCGGGTGCAGCCTCTTGTTGAACCTGGTGGGGCAAAAGACCCGTGCCCACCTCAAAGCCCTTGCACAACCAAGCCACATGGGCGCTGGGGTTGATGCGGGCCACACGCTCGAGGGTGGACCGCAAAGCCGATACAGGAGTAGCGATGACAATGAGGTCTTGAGTGGGCAACCAAGTTTCAAGGGCCAGGCTGCTGAGGTGAAGAGTTGGGGACAAAGCGACACCGGGCAGGTGAGACACGTTCTCACGTGTTTGAAGCATCTGAGCGCTTTGGCGCTCATCGCGACTCCACAGTGTCACCTCTTGGGGGCTTTGGTGCTGAGCATTTTGCTGCACCAAAGCTTGCGCCAAAGCAGTGCCCCATGCACCAGAGCCAAGGATGGCCAAACGCTTCAAATCAAAGCTCCAAATGGATGAGCCCAAAACACCGCCAAGGCCTTGACCCAACGGCCCATTTGAGCAAAAACGAGACTCAAACTCAGATCACTGAGTTGGGGTTTCGCTGTTTTGTGCATTTTGTTGTTGCTCATACATGGCTTGGAAATTGATTTCAGCCAAATGAACGGGAGGAAAGCCTGCACGTTGGACCACATCGGCCACGTTGCCACGCAAGTAGGGATAAACGATTTGCGGACAAGCAATACCGACAATGGAGCCCAGTTGCTCTTGGGGAACGTTTCTGATTTCAAAAATACCGGCTTGTTTGGCTTCCACCAAAAAGACCGTCTTGTCTTGAATCTTGGTGCTCACGGTGGCCGTGACCGTCACTTCAAAGACGCCTTCGTTGACGTTTTCAGCACCCACTTGGAGCTGAATATCGACGCTGGGTTGCTCTTGCACCAAGAGAATAGCGGGTGAATTGGGTTGCTCAAGCGAGATGTCTTTCAAATAAATGCGTTGAATTTGAAAAACAGGAGTTTGCGCGTCAGACATGAATGATCCTAAAGGAGATGAACAAAATGTGGATGAATCCCAGGGACCCCAACAGATCCACTGTTGAGTGCCCAAAAGGCCTCATGAGCCGCATTATCCCCCAAAGAATGGGCATCAAAGGGCGCGAGCCCCAAGCCGCTTCGGTTCAGCGTCTTTACTGAAGTGCCAACAAGGGTGCCAAGCCCCCTTTGGCATCCAAAGCCATCAAATCGTCACATCCACCCACGTGCGTCTCGCCAATGAAAATTTGGGGCACCGTGCGACGGCCTGTCGTTTGCATCATGAGCTCACGCGCTTGTGGGTCCATGTCCACACGAACTTCCTCAATGTGCTCGACGCCCTTGGACTTCAGAAATTGCTTGGCCCTGATGCAGTAAGGACAAACCGCAGTGGTGTACATCTTGACGGATGGCATTGAAAACTACCTTTTTATTTTTTTAACAACAAATTGAAACAAACGATCACGTTTGATGCGTTCAAAAGACCCCTTGGGTCTTAAAACTGGATCAAGCCGCGACACCTTCTGTGGGTAGGTTAACCTCTTTCCAAGATTTCAGCCCGCCGGAGAGAGAATGGGCCTCTTGGTAGCCCAGCTTTTTGGCGATTTGTACCGCTTTGGCCGAACGAATGCCGCTTGCGCACACCAAAACCAAGGGTGTGGCCTTGTTTTTGTGCACCTGGGGCAAGCGTGACTCCAATTCAGACAAGGGCACGTGCTGAGAGTTGACGATGTGCTCGGTCTTGAACTCACCCTCTTCTCTCACATCCACCACGAGCGCACGCTCTTTGTTGATGAGCTGCACCACCAAATTGGGGCTGAGCCCCGAGTCCATGAGCCCTTGCAAGACAGGCAAGACGAGCAGTGCGCCAGAACCTAGGGCCACTGCGATGAGCATCCAATTTTCAATGATGAATTTCAAAAGATTTTCCTTGGTAATTTTTTTAAAGCTAAAGCATTTTAGAATCTCCAAAGCAGTTTTGCGAAAATATCTTTCAAATCCCTCAAACTTCAATTCTTTTGACACTCCCCATGCATAAACTCGTTTTGATTCGTCATGGCGAATCCACCTGGAATTTAGAAAATCGTTTCACCGGCTGGGTCGATGTTGACCTCACGCCACTGGGCGTGGCGCAAGCCAAGGCCTGCGGTGAGCGACTCCTTGCCCACAACTTTCACTTTGATTTGGCCTACACGAGCGTGCTCCAGCGCGCCATCCACACGCTATGGAATTGCTTGGATTCGATGAAAAAGCCTTGGCTGCCCGTGGCCCACAGCTGGAGACTCAATGAGCGCCACTATGGCGCACTGGAAGGCCTCAACAAGGCGGAAACCGCCAAAAAGTACGGCGACGCACAAGTGCTCGCCTGGCGTCGCAGCTACGATGTGCCCCCTCCTGCCATGGAGCCCAGTGACCCCAGGTGCGAGAGAAGCGATGAGCGTTATGCCAAGTTGAGCCCCGAGCAAGTTCCCTTGACCGAATGTCTCAAAGAAACCGTGGAGCGTGTCGTGCCCTTTTGGAAGGAGTCGATTGCGCCCGCCTTACTGGCTGGCAAGAAACCCCTGATCGTGGCCCATGGCAACTCCATTCGAGCCCTCATCAAGTACTTGGACAACATCTCTGACACCGACATCATTGAGCTCAACATCCCCAATGGCGTGCCCTTGGTCTATGAGCTCGATGAAAACTTAAAGCCCATCAAGCACTATTACCTCGAATCTTGATTCATAAAAATTCGTAAAGCCAAGCACTCCAAGCCCATTCGGGTGATAATTGGCTTTGCAAGGGATCCCCAAGCGAGTGCACCCTTTTCTAGCGCTTGGGGTTCTTGAATCAGACGCAGTTGCAAAATGAAATTTGGCGTGCACACTTCTCATGAAGTGAACATCGCTCATTTTGCAACCCCGCTCAACACACCAAAGAGTTCAGAGGCAGCATGGGGCAAAAATTAAAAGTTTGGGGCTGGATCGCAGTGGGCGCTTTTGCTGGCGCTTTGACCACCATTTCCTTGGAAGGCATTGCCAGGGGCAATTTGTCTCCCCTACCCCTTGAAGAGTTGCAACAACTCGCCTCGGTCTTCAACATGATCAAGACCGATTATGTGGAACCCGTGGATGAGAAAAAGCTCATCACCGACGCCATCTCTGGCATGGTTGCAAGCTTGGACCCTCACTCTCAATACTTTGACAAAAAGTCGTTCAAAGAGTTCAAAGAAGGCACAACGGGTCGCTTTGTGGGCGTGGGCATTGAGATCACAAGCGAAGACGGTTGGGTCAAAGTGGTCTCCCCCATCGAGGGCTCACCCGCATACAGAGCGGGCTTGAAGTCTGGAGACTTGATCACCAAAGTGGATGACACCCAGGTCAAGGGCTTGACGCTCAACGAGGCTGTGAAAAAAATGCGCGGTGAGCCCAATACCAAAGTCGTTCTGACAATCTTCAGAAAAGACGAAAACAAGACCTTCTCGGTGGACATCGTGAGAGAAGAGATCAAGACCCAAAGCGTCAAGGGTAAATTGATTGAGCCCGGCTTTGCTTGGTTGAGACTGAGCCAATTCCAAGACCAAAGCGTTGAAGATGTTGTCAAAAAACTCGAAGACCTCTACCAACAAGACCCCAAACTGCAGGGCTTGGTGCTGGATTTGAGAAACGATCCTGGCGGTCTCTTGGATGCCGCGGTGGCCATCTCCACCGCCTTCTTGCCTGACAACGTGACGGTGGTCTCCACCAACGGCCAACTCGAAGAGAGCAAATTCGTCTACAAAGCAGCTCCCGAGTTTTACCAACGGCACTTGAGTAGCGATCCTGTGAGCGAGCTCACCGAAAAAACCCATGGTCTTTTCAAACGCATCAAAATGGTGGTCTTGGTCAACGAGGGATCTGCATCTGCGAGTGAAATCGTGGCCGGTGCTTTGCAAGACCATCACCGCGCAACCTTGATGGGTTCACAAACCTTTGGCAAAGGATCCGTGCAAACCGTTCGTCAATTGGGCCCAGATACAGCTCTCAAGATCACGACCGCCAGGTACTACACGCCAAGTGGTCGCTCCATTCAAGCCAAAGGCATCGTGCCCGATGTGCTCGTTGACGACACACCTGAGGGCAGCCCCTTTGCGGTTCTCAGAACGCGAGAGGCAGACTTGGACAAGCACCTCACCAGCGGCCAGGGCAAGGAAGATGCTGCACAAAACGCTGAACGCGAAAAAGCGCGAGAAGCCGCTTTGAAGCGCTTGGAGGAAGAATCCAAGAAGCCCGTTGCCGAGCGTCGAGCGCCAGAGTACGGCAGTGAGAAAGATTTCCAATTGACCCAAGCCTTGAACCAACTCAAAGGCTTGAGCGTGGTGGCAAGCAAAACCCAAACCGAGCGCAAGGCAGAGACCGAGGAGAAGTGAGTCGATGCGCGATGAGCAACTCCTGAGGTACTCGCGCCACATCCTTTTGCCTGAAATGGGCATTGAAGGACAAAGCCGCTTGCTTCAAAGCAGGGTTCTCATTGTGGGCGCCGGGGGGCTAGGGTGTGCCGCGGCCTTGTACCTGGCCTCCTCAGGGGTGGGACATTTGACCTTGGTCGATGACGACCGGGTGGACCTCACCAACCTTCAGCGACAAATCGCCCACACCACCTCACGCGTGGGGCACGCCAAAGTGGAATCCTTGAGGGAGAGCATTTTGGCGCTCAACCCAGAGGTCTCCATCAGCTGCATTCAAACGCGCGCCAACGAGGAGATGCTGCTCTCTTGGGTCCAAGATGTGGACTTGGTGGTGGATGCGTGCGACAACTTTGCCACTCGCCAATGGATCAACTCGGCTTGCTTGGCTCACCACAAACCTTGGGTGAGTGCAGGCGCCATCAGCGCGCAAGCTCAAATCACCGTCTTTGATCCTCGGCGAGATGACTCCCCTTGCTATGCGTGCTTGTATCCTGCCGATTCACCTCCAGAGGAAGTGTCTTGCTCTTCCATGGGTGTCGTGGCCCCACTGGTTGGGATGGTGGGCTCCATTCAAGCGCTAGAGGCCTTGAAGTTGCTTGGGGGCTGGGGCGAGAGTTTGGTGGGTCGCTTGATGATGATCGAAGCTCGAGAGATGCGGGTGAGCGAGATGAAATTCAAAAAGCAAAGCCACTGCTTGTCTTGCGCATCCAAAAGCCACTGAGGCTCATTTCACAACGCTCAGCGCTTCTCGTCCAATCGGCCCATGGCCGTCTCTCTGTGCCCGCTCGCGGGCACCAACTCTCCAACGCGCCCCAAACCAAAGGGCGGCATGTTTTGATAAATGCTCTCGTGCTGGCCTTTTTTGATGAGGTAGGTCTCATGCCAAATCCCCACAGTCGAGTCCTTGGCAATGGTTTTATTGAAGGCCCTCCATGCGGGCAAGTGCTCGCTGTCGCGAGCCTTGGCGTAAGCCATCAACTGCTCCAAACTTCTCCAGTATTGGACCTGAACAATGGTGCGACCCACACCTGATTCGTGGTGCACAAAACCCAAATCGGGGTTGGCGTAGAGTTCTTCGAGCATGCGCCCCATGGCTGATACGACCGAGTACCACCTCCTCACTCGGAGTGGGTGGTTGATGCGCATGCCAATCAAGAAGACCACAAAGTCTGAATCCATTTTGGCGGTCATGCGTTCGTTGATGATCATCGGATTGAGCTGAGTTGTTATAAAAAAAAGGGCTTGATGCATCAAGCCCTCGCGAGACACTTGCTCCCAAAGGCTTTGGACCTTTGGGAGTTCACAGGTTTAGAAAAACTTATAACTGAGCTTGGCCATGAGAGCACGACCCAAAGCATCTGTGTAGCGGGGATCATAACCTTGTTGGAAGGTTGAACCTTGGTTGGAGAAAGGAGGTGGGGTGTTGAAGAGGTTCTTCACCACCACACCCACGTTCATGTTCTTGATGCCTGTGTATCCATAACCCACATCCACCAAGGTGTAGGGCTTGACAGAGTTGAACACAGAGGTCTGAACGTTCTCATCCGTGTACCCCGACTCGTTGCGCACCCCAAGCGTGTAGCGGTTGGATCCGGAGGTGAGCGTGGTGCTCACATAATGCTTCCACTTGAAGAACGGACTGGCATCGCTGTAGTTGCCCACATTCTCTTGGTATGGACCACCTGGGGTGTTTTGGTACTGATAGGACATGGCCAATGTGCCTTCGTAGTTCACCGTCAAACGGCCCACATTGGGAATCAATGTGGCGTATGTGCCCGTGAAATCGAATCCATTGGTTTTGACATTGCCCAAATTGGCCGTGAGCGTGTTGATGTAGGCGATGGCACTGGATCCGGGCACCACATTACAGGCGTCGTACTTTGATGCTTGAGCTGCACTCAACTGATTACAACGTGTGATGCGGCCACCAAAATCGCTCACATTGCCAAAAATCGTTTGCTCAGGGAAAGCGTTGATTTGGTTGCTGACAAAAATGTTCCAATAGTCCACCGTGAAGAGCATGTCTTTGGAGGCCTGAATGGCAGTACCCAATGAGAAGGACTTGGACTTCTCAGGTTGCAGTCCTGCGTATCCACCGTTCAAGGCTTGAACTTGTTGTCCACAATCGCGAGACGCAATGCCTTGGGCCGAGACCTTGCCACCTGGGCAAAGAATGGGGTCGTTGTAAGAATTGTTGGAATAAGACACGCTTTGTGGTCCATACAACTCGTCCAAGGAAGGCGCTCTAAAGCCCGTGTTGGCTGAACCTCTGAGGACCACGGAGGGAGAGGCTTTGTATCTAAATCCCACCTTGGGGTTGAAGGTGGTGCCAAAGTCGCTGTATTGGTCAACGCGGGCCGCCGCTTGCAACTCCAACTGCTTGCTCACAGGCAAGAGCACCTCCGCTGTCAAAGCAGCCACATTTCGACTCGCACCATCCACGTGGTAGGGTGAAACGCCTAAAGAGGTGAGTGAATTGACCACATTGTCGACCGTGTCACTGTTGTAAGTTTCACGCCGCAATTCGCCACCCAAAGACAAAGCCGCTTGCCCCCCTGCCATGGCAAAGAGATCGCGGTTGAAGCGCGCATCAACACCAATGGCGGTGCCCGCGCCGGTTTGATACATGCCGTTCAAAATGGCGGAGTTGATGTAACTGAGCGCTTGAGAGGTGGGTGCGCCAAAGGGGTTCAAGAGGCCGCTGTTGATGCCACTTTGAATCATGGATTTGTTCATGTATCCATTGGTCGCACTGTCGTAGACAGCACTTCGGGTGGCAAAGAAGCCCGTTTTGTAGTCCCACACATCGGTGCTGCCTGTCAGGTCAGCCACAAAACGACTTGCATTCGCTTGACCCGTGGTTTGCCGATCTCCCGCAGGCAACATGCGCCAACCAATGCCCGTGAGTCCTTTGGTTTTATCGATGCCGGGATAGCTCGAGGGATAAAAGGGACTGCTGGTTGGCATGGTGAGCGAAGTCACTGGGTCTGGCGCCACGTTGGCGATGTTTTGAGAGCTCGAAGCCACGCCTTGGAGTGTCAAAATGCGACCGCTTCCCAAATCGAAAGTGCCTTTGGCGTTCAAGTTGGTGTTGTCGGTTTGAGGAATCAAATCGATGGCCGCGGTGTAATCAAAACGGCAAACGCCAGTACCCAAAGAGACGGAGAGCGGAGGGTTACAGCCTGGGTAGGTCAAGTTTCCTGAAGAAACTTTACCACTCGTGTTGTAGTAATTGAAGTTGGCAGGGAAAGTGGTCCCCGATGTTTTGGCCAAACCTTGAGACGGAATGATGCCTGACGAGCCAAAACTTCTTTGCAAAGCCGTCACCGAATCTTGTCGTCGGTTGTCAATGGAGAACCAAAAGTTGTATCCATCGTCTTGCAAATTGCCTTTGCCCCCAGAGATGGTCATGCGCTTGGCGCTGCCCCCAGCCTGAGAGGGTGTGAGCGTCTCAAGCGCAACATCCAAACCGGTGTAGTTTCTCTTGGTGATGAAGTTGATGACACCCCCCACCGCATCGGTGCCGTAAATGGCAGAAGCACCATCTCTCAAGACCTCCACGCGCTCCAAAGCCGCAAAGGGAATGGAGTTCAAATCAATGGAGCTTGCACCAGAGAGTGGAAAAAATCCCAAGCGACGACCATCCAAGAGGACCAAAGTCTTGTTGGCCCCTAGGCCCCTTAAATTGGCTGTGGACTGTCCACCTGTGGTGGCACCCACCGATTGCGATGAACTCAAAGAGGATTGACTGGCCGAGATGCGAGACACCAACTCTTCGGTTGAGGTCACACCCGCCGCTTTCATCTCATCCATAGAGTAAACGGAGACGGGCAAAGAGCCCTGATCATCGAGGGTCCGCTTGATCGCAGAACCCGTGACCTCAACCGTTTTGAACGTGGTTTGAGCCACTGCTCCCGTACCAATCAAGGCTGACAACAATCCCACCCCCAGCATCGCTGGAGTTGGAGTCTGCACCTTGCACCAACTCTGCTTCCAAGATTTGAACTTCATCCAAGGCCCTTTCAGTTAAAAATTCATGAATTTGTCATCAAACCTCTTTATAGCAAATTAACTGCACGGACACAAATTCCTCGCCAACGGTGCACAAACAAAAATTCAGTCACTCCCAAACTCGCTTGCTTGCACCGCATTTGTGCGCTGCACCAAAGCGCAGGCGAGACCCAAGCAAAATTTCAATTCAAAATCAAACACTTGGCCCAAAATTCGAATCAACACACGCGTCACCTTGAACGCGCCTAGAATCGGTACAAACGTCAAAATTGGGCACCACTTTAAGGCGCCCGCATTCAATGACCGACTCAAACCCTCACCCCTTGGAACAATTGGAGTGAGAGATTTCATCCAATCCAAATTTTGTTGCAAAAAAACAATCCCCCATCGCCCATTCCCTTTTCACACACACTGATTGCATTTGCGGTGGTGTTCATTTGGGGCACCAATTTCGTGGTGATCAAATACGCCTTGAATGCTCTACCGCCCTTGCTTTTGGGCTCTCTCAGGTTTGGCTTGGCTTTCATACCGGCTGCTTTTTTTGTCCCTAGACCCAAAGTCGCTTTTCTCAATTTACTGACCTACGGACTTTGCATAGGGGTGGGGCAGTTTGGCCTTTTGTATTTCGCCATTGAAAACGCCATCTCTCCAGGCATGGCCTCCTTGGTCATTCAAACCCAAGTGTTCTTCAGCATCGCTTTGTCCATCTTGATCGACAAAGAAAGGCTCACGCGCCTGCAAGTGCTCGCCTTATTGGTTTGCGCGTCTGGTTTGGGAGGCATTGCATTCAATGTGAACGCAGAGACCACCCTCTTCGGTTTGGGATTGGTGCTCACTGCTGCGCTGTGTTGGGCCATGGGCAACATGGCGAGCAAGCGCTCGGGCGCCAATGATTTTTTCCATTACGTGGTGTGGTCAAGCGCCCTATCTTGTCCCA
>CAIPII010000015.1 GCA_903865035.1 uncultured Burkholderiales bacterium
CCCAGATGATTTCAAAGATGAGACTCGGATTTGGGAATTGCTCTCCAAGTGGCTAAAACCGGGTCAAGCACAATTGTGGCGACATGCTTGCTACGAATTTCATGCATTGGTGGCTCAGAGTTGGAGAGAGGGTCGGGTTTTTATTGCAGGAGATGCGGCCCATCAACAACCACCCTTCCTGGGTCAAGGCATGTGCCAAGGCATCCGAGATGTGGTCAACTTGAGTTGGAAGCTTGAGCAGGCCATTGAACACCCAACCTGCGAAGCCCTATTGAACAGCTACGAGACAGAACGCAAATCACACGTCAAAGCGTTGACTGCAAGGATCATTGAAATTGGCAAAATTGTGGGTCAAAGAGATGAGGAAAAGGCACGAGCGCGAGACCTTCATTTGCTGCAGGAAGCAAACGGACAAATCACCCCCACAGCTCGTCAAGATGTGCAGCCCAGCTTGAGTGCTGGGTGTTTGAGCCATAAAACCCACACCAAACGTGGCACCCTTTTCCCTCAACCTCTCATCCGCTTAGGCCCGTCTGAACAACGCTTGGACGACGCGCTGGGTATTGGCTGGAGGGTGTTTTCAGCATCTAGACAATCGGTCGCACTGGGCAACAACGCAATGCTCACCTCCATGATGGTTGAACTGGAGATGAAGTGGTTTGATTTTGAACTCCCTGAACAAGACCCTCAAGGCATGCTGGCCTCATGGTTTGAGACAGCTGAAGCAACTTGGGTCATCGTGCGTCCCGATCATTATGTGTATGGCGCAGGTCGAGATCTCCTTGATTTGGCTGAAGAACTCGTTCATCTCAAACAACTCCTTGGGTACTGATACCTCGGACAAATGAAGAAGAAAGCAAAGCATGTCGTTTACCGTTAAATTCCTTCTTGTCCTAGCCTGCTTTTGGCAACTGAATTGTTCAATCGTTTGGGCTGAGACCTACCCCAGCAAACCCATTCGAATCATCGTCCCCTACGAACCAGGAGGTGGCGTGGACATCATGGCCAGGCTCTTGGGACGCAATTTGAGTCAAGTTGCCAATCAAAATATCATCATTGAAAATCGACCTGGTGGAGGGGGAGTTGTAGGAACTCAAACCTTGGTGTCTGCCAATCCAGACGGTTACTCTCTGATGTTGGGCTCCACATCGCCAGTTGTGATTGCTCCTTTTTTGGTTAAAAAACTCAGCTACAACCCAAACAAAGATTTGCAACCGGTTTGCTTGATCGCCATCAATCCTGCGGTTCTTTTGGTCAACAACAACTCAAAATTCAACTCACTCAAAGACATCCTGACAGAGGCCAAAGCACGTCCAGGCCTGCTCACCTTCTCCTCTTCTGGCATTGGTGGCACCTCTCATTTGGCAGCCACTTTGCTAAAGGTCATGGCTGATGTTGAGATGCAGCACATTGCCTACAAAGGCACTGGGCCAGCCACTTTGGCGGTCTTGAGTGGCGAAGTTGACATCACATTTGCAGACCTCATTGCGGGTATCAAATTCATTAAAAATGGACAACTGAAAGCCATTGCCATCACCTCCAAAGAACGCATGTCCATCTTGGATTCGGTGCCAGCTGTATCTGAGACGATCCCAGACTACGCTGCAGGCGTTTGGACAGGCGTTTTTGCGCCAGCAAAAACACCTCCAGAGATCATCAATCAGTTGAACAAATTGGTGAACAAGGCGATCAAATCACCTGAGATGATGAAGAGTTTGAATGGCGACGGGGTCTCCCCTATTGGAGGCACGCCTCAAGAGTTTGCAAAATTGATAGCCGAAGAGTCGGACCGTTGGGGTGATGTGCTCAAAAAGTCAGGCGTCGCTGCTGAGTGAGTCCAACCCCCAAAAGGTTCTTTATCAATTCCTAATATCTTGAATGAACCACTCCAAGGGCAGCTCCATGCCCAAGCCTTTTTCTTTGGCCAATTTGTAAACATGGCCTCCAACAGACGAAAACTGCAAGCCCCAATTGCCAACGGTGTAGTAAAAGGTGACCTGTTCGTCGTTTTGTCGCCCATGGGCTTTTGCCGAAATCACATCGGTATAAGTCGGCCAATCTTCGGTCTGAAGTCTTGAAGCTTTGGGCTTGGGCAAACGCTCACGCTCTTTGGGGGAGCCCGCGACAAAGGCACCCGGACTACCTGAAATTCCTTTGACGAATGTATCGGTATCGGGCATCGGTAGTACCTCCCGCCCTTGCTGCACCTTGACATCAAATTTATCCAGTACCTCGGCGCTGAGCTCTCTGGGCGTCAAAGCAACCACATGCATCCCTTTTTCTATCCACTCGGGCTTTAACACAGGTGTCATGCTATCGGTGCATGTGGCCACGATGTCTGCTCCTCGAACGGCTTTATGTGGCTCATCCACTGCAATCACTTCAATTTTAAAGCGCTCTCGCATCTCCTTGGCAAATTCTTCTCTACGTGACTCTGAGCGACTGTAGACAGTGACTTTTTGAATGGGTCGGACGGCCAAGATGGCTTCAAAAAACGTTCTGGCCATTCCCCCAGAGCCAATCATTCCCAAATGCGTGGAGTCCTTGCGCGCCAACAAATCCGTTCCAATCCCTGCTGCCCCCCCCACTCTCATGTGCTGCAAGTGACCATCGTTCATCAAAGCCAAGGGTTTGCCGTTGGCTGTGCTGAATAAAAAAACCAACCCACAATAAGTGCCAGGTTCGATGCAGTATTTTTGCTCAGTACCCCCAGCCTCATGATCTTTAGGCCAGATCAAAATATCGGATTTGAGCCTAACGGCCAAAATTCCATCGTTCGCACCCTCCACCGTACCCCATCGGTAATAGCCATCCTCACGATCGCAAGGAACATACATGTCTAGCCTTGGGCGTCCAATTGAGGATCCATCCAACAAACCCCTGAAAGCAGATTGTTGAGCGGCAATGCAATCCTTCATGGTCAGGACTTGTTCAACAATTTTGTTATCAATCAATAGCATTGGGAATGTCCAGTGAAGCTTGTGGAGAGTTTCATTTTAAATGAGTTCAACTGAACAACAACACCACAATTTGTAGGACTCAATGTATCGCAATCAATTGAATCGCTAGGGTTTTCCTTAGGTTCTACTGAATTTCAAAAATTGAAAGCACATTGGCTATAAACTTCAAGAAGCAAGCCAGAAGTAGTTTCTCAGTCCTTTGATGAAGAAAGTTAACATGAACAATTTGACACAAAAATTTGCTCTCGCGATTCTCGTCGCCACATGCAGTCTTCAAACATTTGCCCAGCAAAGCAACGGCAATTTAGGCAACTGGCCAGATAAGCCCATCAAATTCAGA
>CAIPII010000016.1 GCA_903865035.1 uncultured Burkholderiales bacterium
ACATACAAGACTCGATGAACGCAAGACTCATGGGCGTGAAGCCCACTGGAAATGCCAGGCGCGAGAGTTATGCTCATTTGCCCATGCCCCGCATGACCAACACCTACATGTTGGCTGGGGACAAGTCTCCTGAGGAAGTCATCGCCAGTCTCAAAAAGGGCTTGTACGCCAGTAATTTTGGTGGTGGCCAAGTGGACATCACATCGGGTAAATTTGTGTTTTCCACCTCGCAAGCTTGGTGGGTTGAAAACGGCAAATTGATGTACCCCGTCAAAGGTGCGACTTTGGTGGGCAATGGACCAGATGCTTTGACCCGGGTGAGCATGATTGGCAACGACCTTCGCCTGGACTCTGGCGTTGGAACGTGCGGCAAAGAAGGTCAAAGCGTGCCTGTAGGAGTCGGGCAACCTACCTTGCGCATCGAAGGCTTGACGGTGGGCGGTACGGCTTGAGGCGCCAAGCCTTGGGTTTTTTTGACCGCATGACTTTGTGATATATTGAGCACATGAACAAGATGTTTCGATTTGGATTCTTTTTCTTCTCACGCCCCTTTGGCGGTCGAGAGGTTCAAGCGTTTTAATCACAAAAACACTTCTTCACTCTAAACCGCCCAAACCGAGGCGGTTTTTTTATGACCTTTTCACTTTGAGGATTGAATCAAATGCGACAGAGCCACAACGACCACTCCGCGATGGACAGAACGAGTCAAACCGATGACCAGCGCATCAAAGACATCACCGTTTTACCCCCTCCTGAGCACTTGATTCGCTTCTTTCCCATTCAAGACAGTGATGTGGAGCGTCTCATTGCCAAGACCAGACACGACATTGGCTTGATCATGAACCAAAAGGACGATCGGCTTTTGGTGGTGATGGGGCCTTGCTCCATTCACGATCCTGCTGCAGCGCTTGAATATGCGCATCGCTTGAGACAAGCTCGAAGAACTTATGCTGGGACACTAGAGATTGTGATGCGGGTTTATTTCGAAAAACCAAGAACCACGGTGGGCTGGAAGGGACTCATCAATGACCCCTACATGGATGAGAGTTTCAAAATCGATGAGGGCTTGAGGATTGCCAGACAACTCTTGATTGAGATCAATCGACTCGGTCTTCCCGCTGGGAGTGAGTTCTTGGATGTGATTTCTCCCCAGTACATTGGCGACTTGATCGCTTGGGGCGCGATTGGCGCCAGAACAACAGAGAGCCAAGTGCACCGTGAGTTGGCCAGTGGCATCTCTGCTCCCATTGGCTTTAAGAATGGCACCGATGGCAACATCAAAATTGCGACCGATGCCATTCAAGCAGCAGCAAGAGGCCATCACTTTTTATCGGTGCACAAGAATGGGCAAGTCGCGATCGTTCAGACCCAAGGCAACAAAGACTGTCACGTGATCCTTCGTGGAGGTAAAACCCCCAACTACGATCAGCAAAGCGTAGATGCGGCAAGTGCTCAACTTCATGCAGCCAAGTTGTTGAGTGCCTTGATGGTTGACTGCTCCCACGCCAATTGTTCTAAAGAACACTTGAAACAAAAGGACGTGGTCTCTGACATTGCCTCTCAGATTTCGGGTGGCTCGCGCAATATATTTGGCGTGATGATTGAGAGTCATCTCAAAGAAGGTGCACAAAAATTTACACCCGGACAAGACTCGGTGCAAGAACTCACCTACGGTCAAAGCATCACCGATCCTTGTTTAGGTTGGGAGGACTCGCTTTCCTGCCTTGAGGTGTTGAGTCAAAGTGTGCTCAATAGGCGAGCATTGTCTAAGAGTTAAGCCGCACACTTGCACGACTGAGCGAATGTTGTATGAAAAAGAAGTCCAGGTTGACGAGTTTTAGAGCTTGCAAATCGGGTTATTTCACGCCGAAGGCAAGCGAACACCTGAAGGCGCATTTTGAAATGCAAATGGATTGAGAAATTGTCGCTTCCAAAAGTGTTTTTGATCCACTTCGCTCAGAGCAGCTTCCATGCAAATTGACTGCCAAGCTTCTTCAATACCCGTTATTTGGTGATTGATTAAATCAAGTGCTTCTTGGTGCCCAAGTTGAAACTTGGTGGCAGCGTTCAAGCAGGCTCCCAATGTGCTGGAACGATCCGAGCCGAGTATCAGCATAGCTTGGGAGGCTTGAGTGCCGTACCTCGATTGTGGGCAGATGTCATATGCTGGGGTTAGGGTGAGTTGCGATCCGTCCCAAAATGCTGCATGGTTCCTCGCATGATCGTCTGTGTTACCACAAAGCACATTAAAAACCATTCTCGAAAATAGTTCGCGAAGGGTTGACTTGGGATTGGAAAAACGCAATCTGATGATGTCGGTGAGTTTTTCGTAGCTCGCATAAGCCGCCATCATTTCATCTAGTCCAAATAGTGTCAGCGCTGAAACCATTGAGCGTCTGGTCCATTGTGAATCCTTTGGAGCCCGGTCAAAACGTTCAATCAGCAGTACGTCTTTACCCAAAACGGTTCTTAACTTAACATTTGCAACGTTCATTCCCAGTTTTTTCGCAAGACGCATGGCCATGAACTCGGCTTTGACAACGCTGTAGAGATCTGAGCTTGAAGAGAACTTGGCGATCCATTTGCGACCCCCATCGTTTAGCATGACTTTGGGCCTAGCCCCACCGAGAGAGGTGCCATGCATCAAGGCTGTATCTAAAGGGCCTGAGAGCAACTGACCTTGCTCAACCTTTTCACTGGCTTTGAACAAATCCTCGATGGACGCTTGGTCTGAGAGTCTTGCTTCATGTTTTTGGGGTGAATTTTGAAAATCCAAAGCACCGATGCGGTCCGATCCCGATTCAAGCAAATAGCTTAGTTCATCTAAATCCGAGGGGGGTTGGGCTTCTGTGGCCTTGGAGGTTTTGAGATTGATGAGCACTCTGCGTCCCCACGCATCGGGAGAGGCATCACGGATGCAGCTGGGCATGCTCAAGCCAGGCGTCAAAGCAATCGTTCCAGACTGCAAGGGTAATTCTGGCTCATACAGAGAAATGGCGTCTTGTCTTTCCAAATAACTTCGCCCGTAGGTAAAGAGTAACTGATCTCGGTCTTGGAAAAGTAAACCTGCGACCACGGCTTGAGTGGTGTTGGGAAGCCAAGTCCATACATAGGCTTGAGAGGGAGTGGGAGTCAGTTTAGAAGTCATCGTTCATCACTTGGATGGATTTTTTAACGGACTTTGGTAATAAATTCATTTTCTCTTGATGCATCGACAGTGTCTTTTTGATCTCCCTCTCGTCTTGATCAAACAATGGGACTCCAGAGATGGTCGCAGCCTCAAAGAAGACTCCAATGGAACAACCAGGGTCTCCCTTTTCAATTCTCAGAAGCAATGAGCGTGAGACTCCGATGCGCTCTGATAATTCAGCAGCTGTCATGGATTTTCGAATGCGTGCTTCCTTGATCAATTGACCTAAAAGCATCAAAGCATCAATGGTGTAGCCTGAAAAGGAGCGCGACGCAGGTTTGGACATGGGCAGAGGTAAAAAGTGAAAGTGGTTTTGGCTCTTATCTTCTCTGGTTAATTCCAAATGGTCAATCGATTTGTATCATTAATGAGTCATTTAGTAGTTTTATGGTTCATTAATGATTCGTTGATGGATAAATAAGCGCTTCGTCAGGGTTTAGACTTGTCTCATTACAAGTGAAAATTCAACTTCAAGGACCCCAGAGGATTTTTGATTCAAAGTAAGCTTGAATGGCTTAAGTCTTGGTCAAAGCGTTCAAGAGCAGGCGGTGAATGCCGCCAAAACCGCCATTGCTCATGCAAACGATGTGGTCCCCGGCTTGAACGTGTTTCATCACCAAGTTCACCAAGTCAGGGACACTTTGAGCGCAAAATGCTTTGTCACCCAAAGGGCTCAAAGCATCCTTGGCGTCCCAATCCAAGCCTTTGGTCAAACAAAAACTCAAATCGCTTTGACTCAAGCTGTCGGGTAAAAGACTCGACATGCTGCCCAGTTTCATGGTGTTGGAGCGAGGCTCAAACACGCACAAAATGCGGGACTTGGGTTGTTCCTTTGGGTGAGCATGATCGAGCTGGTGACGCAAACCCTCCAAGGTGGTTTTGATGGCGGTGGGGTGATGAGCAAAATCGTCATAGACCCGCACCGGCTCTTGAGCGCCTTTGAAGGGAATCTCTCCAATGAGCTCCATGCGTCGCTTGACATTGTTAAAGAGTGACAGTGCTTCGATGCTTTGCGTGACTGAGACGCCAACATGGTTGGCTGCAGCGATGGCTGCCAAGGCGTTCATTTGGTTGTGCTCGCCGCTCAGTTGCCAATCCAAATGCCCCAATACGCTTTGGCCTTGGATCACATCAAATGAGTGCGCTGGGCCGTGCGCGCACCATTGGGTGCTGTTTTGAGTGTTAAGTTGTGCGCCACTGGGAGGAGCACCAAACCCTTCTTTCTCGCTCCAACAACCCATTTGCAAAACTTGCTGCAAAGATGCCTCATTGGCGTTGAAGATCACGCGCCCATTGGATGGAACGGTTCTCAAAAGGTGGTGAAACTGCCTTTGAATGTCAGCGAGTGAATCAAAGATGTCGGCATGGTCAAACTCCAAATTGTTCAAGACCGCGGTTCTTGGGCGGTAGTGAACGAACTTGCTTCTTTTGTCAAAAAAAGCCGAATCGTACTCGTCGGCTTCGATCACAAACAAAGGTTTGTTTGGATGGGAGGAATCTGGTCCTTTGCCGCCTCTGCCAAGACGGGCAGAGGTTTTGAAATTGAGCGGCACGCCACCAATCAAAAATCCGGGCTCAAGCCCAGCGTGCTCCAAAATCCAAGCGAGCATGGAGCTCGTCGTGGTTTTGCCATGTGTGCCTGCAACGGCCAGCACATGGTAAGGATTTTGGGGGTTGTGCAAGAGGTGCTCGCCCAGCCACTGAGGACCACTGGTGTAGGGCAGTCCTTGATCCAAAATCGCTTCAATCAAGGGATATTTGGGTTTTCCTTGGCCATCGCGCGCTCTGGAGACCACGTTGCCCACCACGAAGAGGTCTGGTTTCAAGTCCAGTTGCTCAAGACCATAACCCTCAATGAGTTCGATGCCAAGAGCGGTGAGTTGATCGCTCATCGGAGGATAGACCCCAGCGTCACAACCCGTGACGCGGTGGCCGCTTTCTTTGGCCAATGCGGCCAAGCCGCCCATGAAGGTGCCGCAAATACCTAAGATGTGAATGTGCATCAACTGCTCTTTCTCAACGCATGCCGGGGAAACCGCCCCCACCCATGCCAGGCATGCCTTTCATGCCGCCGAGTTTTTTCATCATTTTCATGAGTCCGCCACCACGCATCTTTTTCATCATCTCTTGCATTTGTGTGAACTCGTTGAGCAGTCTGTTGACCTCTTGAACTTGAACGCCTGCGCCCATGGCGATGCGTTTTTTCCGTGTGGCTTTGATCAAGTCGGGCTTGGCGCGCTCTTTGGGTGTCATGCTGTGGATGATGCCTTGCTTTTTGGCCATGTCGCGCTCGACTTTGCTCAAATCCATGCCTTTGGCTTTGTCGGTCATTTGGCTGGGGAGTTTCTCCATCAAGCTTGACAAGCCACCCATTTGTTTCATTTGTTGCAACTGGGCCAAGAAGTCGTTCAAGTCAAAGTTGTCGCCACTTTTGATTTTGTTGGCAAGCTTTTCAGCGGCCTTGATGTCCACACCTTGGGTGACTTGCTCGACCAAAGCGACGATGTCACCCATCCCTAAAACGCGGGACGCGTGGCGCTCGGCGTCAAAGAGTTCCAGGCCGTCGAGTTTTTCGCTGGTACCTGCAAATTTGATGGGCGCACCACTCACCATGCGCACCGAGAGCGCTGCACCGCCTCTTGAGTCACCATCGATTTTGGTGAGCACGACCCCCGTGATGCCTAGCGCCTCTTTGAAGGCGCGAGCGGTGTTGATCGCATCTTGACCCTGCATGGCGTCGACCACGAAGAGGGTTTCAATGGGTTTTAAAAAGCTGTGCAAGGATTGAATCTCTTGCATCAATTTTTCATCGATGGCGAGTCGCCCTGCTGTATCGACGAGCAAGACATCCACGAAGTGGCGTTTTGCATAATCCAGTGCAGCGGCCACAATGTCCAATGGGCTTTGGTCTGGCGTGCTTGGAAACCACTCGGCCCCGGCTTGTTGGGTCACGCTCTTCAATTGCTCGATGGCCGCTGGGCGATAAACGTCAGCGGACACGGTGAGCACTTTTTTCTTTCTCTTGGTGATCAAGTATTTGGCAAGCTTGGCCGTGGTCGTGGTCTTTCCAGCACCTTGCAAGCCGCACATGAGCACAATGGCAGGAGGTTGAGAGGCCAAATTCAAATCCGATTGACCCTCACCCATGGTGAGCGCCAACTCGGTTTGCACAATGGCCACCAATGCTTGGCCCGGCTTCAAAGAGGCCACAACCTCTTGACCCAGAGCTTTTTCTTTCACCCGTGCCAAGAAGTCTTTGACCACGGGCAGAGCCACGTCGGCTTCCAAGAGTGCCAAGCGAATCTCTCGCAGCATCTCAGCCACATTCGACTCGGTGATGCGGGCTTGTCCACTGATGTGCTTGACGAGGGAAGATAACTTATCGCTGAGGACTGAGGCCATGGGGTCGTGTGCCGCTCAAAGCGGCGTCGCTGGTGGATGCAAAAAAGGGTTTGGGAGTGCGTTACAAAAAAACGCTAAACTGTTGACATGATTTTACCCATTGACGCAGACGCTTTCACAGCCTTTGGCCAATATTCGGCCTTGGTCGTTGTGGCTTTGTACGGTTTGTATGGATTTTGGGGTTCAGATGAGAGCCCAAGCCGTGCACGCGTGATCATCTGGATCTTGTGGTTTTTGCACGGATTGAGCGTTGCGCACTCTCTCATAGGGGACGCCGATCTGACGCCACACTTTGGCTTTGCGCCAGCCCTCTCGGCCACCGCTTGGCTCATTTTCTCTTGCTACGTGCTCGAGCGCCACTGGTTCCCTCAGTCCAGGGTGAGGTGGGTCGTGGCTTTGATGGGCATGGGCAGTGTGGCCCTCACCTTTTTCTATCCAGGTCAAGCCTTGCACTTGGGCGCCTCACCCCTCTTGCCTTTGCATTGGGCACTGGGAATGGCGTCTTATGGGCTCTTTGGAGCAGCGGTCATCCACGCCATGGTGCTCTCCCATGCAGAGCGCATGATTCGCCAAGCCCAACCCGTGGATGAGGGCTTGCCCCTTTTGACCTTGGAGCGTCTGACTTACCGCTTTGTCACAGCGGGCTTTATTTTGCTCACCGCCACACTGCTGGCTGGAGGTCTCTTTGGGGACTATTTGTATGGACCCGCGCACGCCTTTCGCTTGGACCACAAGACCGTGTTCTCCATCTTGTCTTGGCTCATCTTTGCAACCTTGTTGCTGGGCCGTGCTCGCTTGGGTTGGAGGGGACAAAAAGCCACTCGAGTGCTCTATTTGGGCTCTGGCCTTTTGTTTTTGGCTTACGCGGGCTCTCGTTTCGTGCTCGAAGTGGTGCTGCACAGGTCTTTTTGAGCGACGCTCCCATTCATGACGCACAAAGAAACTGAATGAAACTCTTTGTTCTTTTGCTGGTTTTATTTTTGTTCATTCTTTGGAAGAAAAACCAAAGGAGACAAAGTTTGTTCAAAGACTCATTCTTTTCTGAAAATCCTTTTGATCCCCAAGCCCAAGGTCCGCGCCCCACAGAAGACCCCTCCGTCATGGAGCTCTTGCCGTGCGCTGTGTGCGGGGTGCACGCGGCCAAGAATCAGTTGAAGAAAAACGCAAGAGGGCAATACGTCTGCCCCAACCACAATGCTTGATCCAATGGACCATTCACCTGAAAACCTGACACCTAACGTGACGTCTGAGCGCTCAATGGGGGACATTCATCGGGATGGCCTTTGGCAAGGTGGTTGGTACCGCTTTGCCAGACAAATTCCGTCTCCTCATCATGGTGAGAGGCCACAAGGGGCGGTGATTGATTTGATCGTTGTGCACTCCATCAGTTTGCCGCCTGGGCAATACGAAGGAGACACCGTCGTGAATTTTTTGGCGGGTTTGCCCTTTGAGACACAAGACCCTTATGTCCAAAGCGTCAAGGACATGAAGGTCTCGCCTCACTTTTTGATCCGAAGGGGTGGAGAGCTGATTCAATTGGTCAGTACGCTTGAGCGAGCTTGGCACGCAGGCGTATCAAGCTACAGAGGGCGAGACAACTGCAACGACGACTCCGTTGGCATTGAGCTCGAGGGGCTAGAGGATCTCTCTTTTGAGGACGCCCAATACGAAACATTGAGTGGATTGTGTGCAGCCATTGCTCAAATTCACCCCATCGAGCATGTGGCCGGACACGAGCACATTGCTCCTGGACGCAAAAAAGACCCCGGCTGTGCGTTTTCGTGGGAATATCTGCAGCGATCCTTGGGCTGGGAAGACCGGTATTTTCCCTAAAGTGCTTGATTTTAAAAATATTTTTCTGGGTCACGCGCGCCATCCCGTGGAAAAAATAGCCGGTTGAAAGACTCAATTAAATCGCGCCTTTTCAAGCCAAATCGCAGCGAATGGCGCATCAAATGGACCTTTGTGCTTGGGCGTAACGTATTCATGCGAGTCGCCTTGGAGGGCCGGGGTATTGGTGCAATGCATACAAAATCGAGAAATCCAGGTTTAGCACAGGATTGTGACAAAAACACTACCCATGGTGTGTTGAAAACATTTCAAACACCATATATAGTGTCACCCATGTTCACTTTTTTGGGGCAGTGCGTCGGTTTTTTGTCTTCTTGTTTGCTCTGTGACACTTTGCCCTCATCCCCAATTTCAACCCCGATCACCTGATTTTCATTTGTTTTTTCTAGGACTCGCACCAACATGCAAAACGTAGCCTCTTTGACCACGGTCTCCCAGCCCTCAAGCCTGGTTCAAAGTCCACAAGATCGAAGCGCCCCCCCTCTTCACAATTCTTTGGCCCACTACCAAATCATCCGCAGAAACGGTGCAGTGGTGCCTTTTGAGCCCTCCAAGGTCACCATTGCAACCATGAAGGCTTTCTTGGCTGTGCATGGCACACAAGGTGCAGCCTCAGCGAGTGTGAGAGAAACGGTTGAGGCTTTGACCGAGAGTGTGGTCAAGGCTTTGGTGCGTTCCAGACCAGGTGGTGGCACCTTTCACATTGAAGATGTGCAAGACCAAGTTGAATTGAGCCTCATGCGTGGCGGTCACCACGAAGTCGCTCGCGCTTATGTGCTTTACCGTGAACGCAGAACGCAAGAGCGTGCCTCGCAACATGAGGCCAGCGTTGTCTCCGCTCCAACCATTCACGTCTTGGACCAAGGTGTTCGCGTTCCTTTGAACTTGAACCAGTTGAAGGCCTTGATCGAGTCTTGCTGCTCGGGGCTGAGTGCAGATGTGAGTGCGGAACCTATTTTGGCCGAGACACTGCGCAATTTGTACGACGGTGTGCCCCTTGAAGAGGTGTTCAAGGCGGCGATTTTGGCCACCCGCACTTTGATTGAGAAGGATCCTGACTACACCTTCGCCACGGCAAGACTTTTGATGCACACCATTGCCAAAGAGGTCCTAGGCTTTGAGGCTTTGCCACAAGACATGTCACGCCACTATGTGGAGTACTTCCCCAAGCTCATCAAAAAGGGCATCGAAAACGATCTCTTGGACGAAAAGCTCGGACAATTTGATTTGCCCCGTTTGGCCAAAGCTTTGAAGGCCGAGCGTGACATGCAGTTTGACTACTTGGGACTGCAAACCTTGTATGACCGCTACTTCCTGCACGTGAAGAAGCAACGCATTGAGTTGCCTCAAGCCTTTTTCATGCGCGTTGCCATGGGCTTGTCATTGAACGAAGTGGACCGCGAGGCGCGTGCCATTGAGTTCTATGAGGTACTGTCCTCTTTTGACTTCATGTCGAGCACGCCCACATTGTTCAATAGCGGCACGCTTCGCTCACAGCTCTCAAGTTGCTACTTGACCACCGTGCCCGACGATTTGGACGGCATTTACGAGTCCATCAAAGAAAACGCACTGCTCTCCAAGTTCGCAGGTGGCTTGGGCAATGACTGGACACGCGTTCGTGCTTTGGGCTCTCACATCAAGGGCACCAACGGAGAATCGCAAGGCGTTGTGCCCTTTTTGAAAGTGGTCAATGACACAGCGGTTGCTGTGAACCAAGGTGGCAAGAGAAAAGGTGCCGTTTGCACCTACTTAGAGACTTGGCACTTGGACATTGAAGAATTCTTGGAGCTCAGAAAGAACACGGGAGACGATCGCCGCCGCACCCACGACATGAACACCTCGAACTGGATTCCAGACTTGTTCATGCGCCGTGTGATGGAAAAAGGCGAGTGGACTTTGTTCTCTCCCTCTGATGTGCCCGATTTGCACGAGCTTTATGGCAAAGACTTTGAAAAGGCTTATGTCGGCTACGAGCAAATGGCCAAGGATGGCAAGATCAAGCCCAGCAAAACGGTGCAAGCCACTGATTTGTGGAGAAAAATGCTCTCCATGTTGTTTGAAACAGGCCACCCCTGGATCACCTTCAAAGATCCTTGCAACATCCGCTCACCCCAGCAGCATGCTGGTGTGGTTCACTCCTCGAACTTGTGCACAGAGATCACTTTGAACACCAGCGAGACAGAGACCGCGGTTTGTAACTTGGGCTCTGTGAATTTGTTGCAGCACTTGAAGGACGGTCAAATTGACCACGACAAGCTCAAGCGCACGATCTCGATAGCCATGCGCATGCTCGACAATGTGATCGACATCAATTACTACGCGGTCAAGAAAGCGCGTGACTCCAACATGCGTCACCGCCCTGTGGGTCTGGGCTTGATGGCCTTCCAAGATTGTTTGTACTCTCTGAGAATTCCATATGCTTCGCAAGAAGCCGTGGAGTTTGCGGATCGTTCCATGGAAGCCATTTGTTACTACGCCTACATGGCCTCTTCAGATTTGGCCAAAGAAAGAGGCACGTACGCCAGTTACAAGGGCTCTTTGTGGGACCAAGGCATATTGCCGCTTGATACATTGAATTTGCTTGAAAAAGAGCGCGGTGGTTATGTGGAAGTCGATCGCAGCCAAACCATGGACTGGGATGCGCTGAAAAAGAAAATTGCCAAAGACGGCATGAGAAACTCAAACTGCGTTGCCATTGCGCCCACAGCCACCATCTCCAACATCATTGGTGTTGACGCTTGCATTGAGCCTTGCTTTGGCAATCTCTCGGTCAAATCCAATTTGTCTGGTGAGTTCACCATCATCAACAGCGCCTTGTGCGTGACTTGAAGAGGTTGGGATTGTGGGACGAAGTGATGGTCATGGACTTGAAGCACTTTGATGGATCTTTGAGACCCATTGACCGCGTGCCCAATGAGATCAAATCTTTGTACGCCACGGCCTTTGAAGTCGAGCCCGTGTGGATTGTGGAAGCCGGTGCACGTCGCCAAAAGTGGATCGATCAAGCGCAGTCTTTGAACATCTACATGGCAGGCGCCTCAGGCAAGAAGCTTGATGACACCTACAAGCTCGCTTGGCTCAGAGGTTTGAAGACCACTTACTATTTGCGCACCATGAGTGCAACACACGTTGAGAAGTCAACGGTGAGCTCAGGCCAATTGAATGCGGTCTCGTCTGGTGGCGGTGTCTCCGGACAAAGCGCAGCCTCAGCGATGGCCAATGCAGGTTCGAGCTCCAATGCACAGCACAACGAGCAACAAGCGGCTGCTAAATTGTCAGCACTTGAGTTGGCTGCTGCACAAGCCAGAGCACAAATGGAGTTGTCCTCCACTCCTCAAACCGACATCAAGTTTTGTGGCGTGGATGATCCAACCTGTGAGTCTTGTCAGTGAGTCATGGATAACCCCTAAAGAACTCGAGCTTTTGTGAGAGTGTTCAAGGGGTTCAATGAGCTCACCTTTAACATGGAGGATGCAAACATGTTGAAGGTGAGTGAGATGAAAAAAAGATAAAGAGAGTCAAGAAATTCAACACAAAAATGGAGATGATTCATTTTCAAATTGATCATCAAAAATCATTTTTTGTTTTTGGTGTTGATCACAAACAAGAAACTGTTTGCAGCGCGCGATGCTAATGCACAACACTTCTGCAACACATTCGAGCTGAACTCTTTTCAATTGAACGTGTTGCATTCATAATTCGAACATTGGAAAATAACATATGCTGACCTGGGACGAAGACGTAAAGCCTACACCGCCAACTCCTCCATTCAGTGACTCCATGAGTCGCTCGGTGAACCCGCCTTCTCTAGCGCCCAATCCCTCAAGTGCTTTTGCAAGTGAACAGCCTTCATCAGGTGTTCGTGCTTTGAACGACGGCGCTATTCTTTCTGCAGCACCACAAATGAGTGCTGCCTTCACCTCTAACACCACCGCTGAGCGTTCAGCCTCATCCATGCGCCGTGTGAATGCCGCTGACAAGCGCATCATCAATGGTCAAACCGATGTGAATCAGCTCGTGCCTTTCAAGTACAAGTGGGCTTGGGAAAAATATTTGGCAACTTGTGCCAACCATTGGATGCCACAAGAAGTGAACATGACGCGTGACATCGCGCTTTGGAAAGACCCCAATGGCTTGAGCGAAGACGAGCGTCGAATCATCAAACGCAATTTGGGATTTTTCGTGACGGCCGACTCTTTGGCCGCCAACAACATTGTGTTGGGTACCTATCGCCACATCACTGCGCCTGAGTGCAGACAGTTTTTATTGCGTCAAGCTTTTGAAGAGGCCATTCACACCCACGCGTACCAGTACATCGTGGAATCTTTGGGTTTGGATGAGAGCGAGATCTTCAACGCTTACCATGAGGTCTCATCAATTCGGGAAAAAGACGAGTTCTTGATCCCCTACATCGATGCCATCATGAACCCCAACTTCCACACAGGCACGTTGGAGACCGATCAAACGCTTTTGAAGTCATTGATCGTGTTTGCGTGTTTGATGGAAGGACTCTTCTTTTATGTCGGGTTCACACAAATTTTGGCTCTCGGTCGCCAAAACAAGATGACTGGTGCTGCTGAGCAGTACCAGTACATTTTGAGAGACGAGTCCATGCACTGCAATTTTGGCATTGATTTGATCAATCAAATCAAGCTTGAAAATCCCCAGTTGTGGACCAATCAATTCAAGACCGAGATCGTTGAAATCTTCCACAAAGCGGTGGAACTTGAATACAAATATGCTGAGGACACCATGCCCAGGGGCGTGCTTGGCATGAATGCATCGATGTTCAAGGGCTATTTGCGCTACATTGCCAACAGACGAGCCACACAGATTGGCTTGGATGTGCTCTTCCCCAATGAAGAGAATCCTTTCCCCTGGATGAGCGAGATGATCGATCTCAAAAAGGAGAGGAACTTCTTTGAAACCCGTGTGATCGAGTACCAAACTGGCGGTACTCTGTCTTGGGACTAAAGGGTTTTACTCATTTGAAGTTGACGAATTTGCCTCTAAACGACTCTCTGACCTTGAATGGTCAGCGCTTGGCGTTTGGGGCTCACCCCGTTCAATGCGCTGGACCCGGGTCCAACGCATTGAATCGCTTTGCGCTTGTAAAAAGTGATGAAGTGTTTTTTCATACCCAACGATCTTTAAACTTGATCTAGGAGAGAAGTTATGGCAACTGCAAAAAAAGCGGCCGCAAAAAAGGCCCCAGCAAAAAAAGTAGCGGCTAAAAAGCCCGCAGCAAAAAAAGTAGCGGCTAAGAAGCCCGCAGCGAAAAAAGTAGCAGCTAAGAAGCCCGCAGCTAAAAAAGTTGCAGCTAAGAAGCCCGCCGCTAAAAAAGCTGCAGCTAAAAAGCCCGCAGCGAAAAAAGTAGCAGCTAAGAAGCCCGCAGCTAAAAAAGTTGCAGCCAAGAAGCCTGCTGCTAAGAAAGCTGCAGCTAAAAAAGCAACGGCCAAAAAGCCTGCTGCTAAAAAGCCTGCTGCAAAAAAAAAGCCAGCTAAAAAAGCCGCGAAAAAACCTGCTGCCCCTGCGCATCGAGTAGCTCACGCTGCCCCTGCTGCGCAAACGACACTGAATCCTCAGGCAGCATGGCCGTTTCCAACGGCCATCAAACCTTAATCTCTGATTCAGCGTTTGTTAAGCGCCCGGTACCTCGGTACCGGGCTTTTTCGTTTTTGAGACTTGTTTTGTCGCAAACAAGCCTTTGAAGGTACCCCTGACCGTCCGCAATCAGGGGAGAGCGTCTCAAGACAAGGTGTAGTTTTGAGGACCTTTGTGCGCGATCTTGATGGCGCCCACTTTGTTGCCCAACTCTGCACATTGGACCAAAGACCAACCTTGCTCCAATCCAAAAAGCAGTGCTCCTCTGAATGCGTCGCCGCATCCTGTGGGGTCCAACACCTCTTTGGCGGTCACTGGTGCAACCGTGGTGCAAGTGCCGTCCACCCAAACTTCGCATCCGTGCGCACCCAGGGTCACGATCACGCCTTTGAGGCGTTTGGAGAGTTCAGATATGCTCACACCCAAGCGGTCCACGAGCATCTTGGCTTCGTAGTCGTTGACGGTCACCCAAGAGGCCAAAGCAACAAAGTGCTCCAAGTCCTCTTTGCCAAACATGGGCAGGCCTTGTCCGGGATCAAAGATGAAGGGAATGCCACGTTTGGACAAGCGATCTGCATGGTCTAGCATGGCTTGGCGTCCATCGGGTGCGATGATGGCCAGTTTGATGTCGGGTGAGCTTGGGATATCGTTGTGGTGTGCCTCGTTCATGGCGCCAGGGTGAAACGCGGTGATTTGGTTGTTGTCCAAATCGGTCATGATCATGGCTTGAGCGGTGTAATTGTTGGTGACGGTTTTGATGCTGTCGCTGTTGATCCCCAATGACTTCAAGCGCTCAAGGTAGGACCCACCATCTTGACCGACAGTGGCCATGGGTATGGGGTTGCCACCCAAGAGTTTGAGTGCGTAAGCGATGTTGCCCGCACACCCTCCAAAGTCTCGCCTCAAGGTGGGCACCAAGAAGGAGACGTTCAAGATGTGGAGTTGATCGGGCAGGATTTGCTCGGCAAAACGCCCCTCAAAGTTCATGATGGTGTCAAAGGCCAAAGAGCCACAGATGAGAGAAGCCATAGGTTAGGTGTGAGTTAAGGGTTGAGAAAAGAGGAGGAGTGCATTCACTGTTCAAGGATTCTCAAGCTCCAAACGGTAACCGTTTGGGGTTTGATTGGTGAGCTCGGACAGGTTGATGGGAATGATCCACTGATTGAGTGTGCCCGGGTGCACCACCCGTGGTTCACTGGCCTTTGAGAGCTCCAAGCTTTGAGCCAAGAGGGTTTGATCTTTGTCGTTCATCAATACCAGTCGGACCCGGGGAGCTGCAACCGTGTAGCTGTTGGCATTTTTAAGTTTCAAACTCAAGGTGTACAAGTTGGTGTCGTTTGCATCGTGCTCAAAGGCGCTCATCTCGATGCTCAGTGCTGAGAGGTCCACGGGCCAATCGATTTGGCATGAGAGCACTTGGCAAGCTTGCATGAGTGGGACTTTCAACTCGGGTGCCCAAGAGGCCAAGATGTTTCTGTTTTGGTAGGTGATGATAGACAGCAGTCCCAAGAGACCCAAAACGGCAACTCCGACACCCATCAAAGTTCCAAGGCGTGAACCGTTTGAGTGGGGGACACCAAAAGGATCCGTCGATGAAGAGGACTCGCCTTCAAATGAAATGAGTTGTGGTTTGATGGCAAAGGAGGTCGTCATCGAGGCGAGCAAGGGATCCTCTTTCAAGAACCGGGTGTCAAGATCGTGGGTCCCCAAAAAGGGCTCGCTCAATTGGGGCTTGAGTTCAGAGCCATCGTAGTTGAAGTGCTGCTCATGGGCTTTGTCGTTCAAAGTTCTCGAGTGAGATTGAGCATCCTTTGGGGCCTGGTGGCTCGCAGGAGAATTTGGCTGCAGTGAAGAGGCTTGTGTGTGTTGGGCAAGGGGGTCGATGCGAACCTCTGAGGACAAGGCCAAAAAAGTCTGGCTGCACTTGGCGCACTGCACCCAACCATCGGCTTGCTCCAACGCCGAGGCATGAACTTCGAGGATGCTCGAGCACTTGGGACATTGGGTCCAGGTTTGTGGGGTGGGCGCCTGAGGGTTCATTGGAGAAATTTTACCCGCCCAAGGCGCTTGGCTTGGGCGGCAGAACTTTCAAAGTGAGGTTAAGGCTTGCGAATGCCAAAAGACAAAGGGTGTGCTTGCTTCGAATCAAAGGGCAGCATCTTTTTGTGCGGTCATGAGCACCCAACCCTCTTGGGTGTCGCTCACAGTTAGGCGGCAAAAGGGCGCATAGGCAGCGATCAATTCCTCGGTTTGTCGCTCCAAGATGCCGGCCAAGACCAAGTGTCCTCCAGGTTTCAAGAGTCCACACAACAATGGGGCCAAGACTTTGAGGGGTGTGGCCAAAATGTTGGCAAACACCGTGTCATAGGGCGGGTGGGTCATGTCTGGCAATCCCACTCGAATGACGCCATCCACATGGTTGTCAATGGCGTTCAATTGAGCCGATTGAACGGCTGAGGGGTCAATGTCCACTGCGTCAACTTGAGAAGATCCAAAGAGGGCTGCAGCAATTGCCAAAATGCCAGAGCCACATCCATAGTCCATGACGCGCTCGTGTGTAAAGTCTCGCTTTGCGGCCCAGCCCAAACACATGCGCGTGGTGGGGTGTGTGCCCGTGCCAAAAGCCAAGCCCGGATCGAGTCGAATGGCCTTGGTGGCAGCAGGTGGGAGTTCGTGCCAAGTGGGCACAATCCAAAATTCTGGTGTGATCTCAACCGGTTGAAACTGGCTTTGGGTGAGTCTCACCCAGTCTTGGTCTTCAACACTCACCAGTCCCAACGCTTCACAAGCTTCAAAGCCCTCGCTGGACCTCAAGGCAGAGATGGCCTGTTGGGCACTGTCCTCTTGCTCAAACAGGGCCACGACCCGAGAGCGGTTCCACCCTGGTGCTGGAGCGGGCATGCCGGGTTCACCAAAGAGGGCTTGTTCGTGATCGGTCTCTGCATCCGCGTCCTCAACGCTCACGCTCAATGCGCAGAGTTCCATCAAGGCGTCTGACAAGTTCTCTACATCGCTCTCAGGGCACAACAAGTGCAGCTCAATCATGGGACGCTCACAGGGTAAGAAAAAGGGTGGGGTTGATGGACCAGGAAGGAGCAGTTTATGTCAAAAGCAAGCTGAAAAAAAAGGGGCGTTATCACAACGCCCCTTTTGGTGATCATTTGGCTCGCTTTTGCAACCAAGCTTCCAAATAATGAATGTTGGTGCCGCCCTCGATGAAGCCTGCGTCGTTCATGATTTCACGGTGCAAAGCCACATTGGTTTGAATGCCTTCGACGACCATCTCTGACAAGGCTGTGCGCATTCTGGCCAAGGCATGCTCTCTGGTGTCGCCATGCACGATGATCTTGCCAATCATGGAGTCGTAATAGGGGGGGACGAAGTAATTGGTGTAGGCGTGGGAGTCCACTCTCACACCAGGACCACCCGGTGCATGCCAAGTGGTGATGCGACCAGGAGAGGGAATGAACTTGAAGGGATCTTCTGCGTTGATGCGGCACTCAATGGAGTGACCACTGAAGGTCACGTCCCTTTGCGTGAAGCTGAGCCTCTCGCCTGCAGCAATGCGAATTTGTTCCTTCACAATGTCCACGTGCGTGATGTATTCCGTCACCGGGTGTTCAACTTGAACACGGGTGTTCATTTCGATGAAATAAAACTCTCCGTTTTCATAGAGGAACTCAAAGGTGCCCGCTCCCCGGTATTGAATGCGTTTGCAAGCGGCGA
>CAIPII010000017.1 GCA_903865035.1 uncultured Burkholderiales bacterium
ATCGTCGCCCGAGAGGGTGAGGGCATGCAAAAAGCGCAACGCATGGTGGCCATGTTGCTTCAATTCGCAGAAAAGAATCCTGGCATGGTTCGCGTGATGGTGGGCGACGCGCTCCTTTTGGAGAACGACCGATTGCACCAAAGGATGAACCACTTCTTTGATCGTATCGAGTCCAGTCTCAGGCAAGTCATTCGCGAGTCGAGTTGGGCACAAGCTTCCTCCACGCCCACGGTTGCCACTCAGCAAAGGGCGAGTTTGTGGGTGAGTTTTTTAATCGGTCGAATGCACCGTTTTGTCAGATCGGGATTCAAGAGACTGCCCACAGAGCACCTTGAGGCCAGTTTGGCTCAGTTGCTTGCCGACCATGGATGAACGCTCAAGCGTTCATTGAAGTCCAGCACACAGTAATTTCTTCATATTCATGGGTAAGACCCCATGTCGAAATGTCTCCAAATCCAATACAGTATGGGGGCATGCCAAACCGAGAGGTTCAGGCACTTGGGCAAGACCATTAACGGTTCACTCAACGCATCATTTTTTATAAAACCCTGAAAGGATCCCCATGAAATTGGTTCGCTATGGCAACCCTGGAAAAGAAAAACCAGGTCTCATCGATGAAGAAGGTCACTTGAGAGACTTGAGTCACGTGATCAAGGACTTGGGTCCTGAAGAGTTGAGCGACAAATCTTTGGCCAAACTGGCCAAAATCAAAACTTCAAAATTGCCCCTGGTTCGTGGCAAGCCCCGTTTGGGTTGTCCCGTGAGCCACGTGAGCAAATTCGTGGCGATCGGCTTGAACTACGCAGACCACGCGGCAGAAGCTGGCATGCCTTTGCCCAAAGAACCCATCATTTTCTTGAAAGCCAATTCCTGTATTCAAGGCGCCAACGATGATGTGATGCTCCCCAAAGGATCGGTCAAATCGGACTGGGAAGCTGAGCTTGGCGTGGTGATTGGTACAAAGGCCAGCTACGTGAGCCAAAAGGACGCTTTGAATTATGTTGCCGGTTATTGCACAGTGAACGATGTGAGCGAGCGTGAGTACCAAATCGAGAGAGCTGGCACTTGGGACAAGGGCAAGGGTTGCGACACCTTCGGCCCCATTGGCCCATGGCTTGTGACGCGAGACGAAGTCCCCAACCCACAAAAACTCAATGTGTGGATGGACTTGAATGGTGTTCGCATGCAGTCGGGCAACACCCGCACCATGGTGTTTGGAGTAGCCAAGCTCATCAGCTACGTGTCCCAGTTCATGACACTTTACCCCGGTGACGTGATCACCACTGGTACCCCTCCAGGTGTTGGCATGGGTGTCAAAAAGAATGGCGAAAAAGCCCCCATCTATTTGAAGGCTGGTGACGTGATGACTGTTGGCGTTGAAGGCCTAGGCGAACAACACCAAAAAGTGGTGGCCTACAAAAAAGCAAAATGATGAGCTCGGTTCTTTGGCCTTGAGCCAAAGGCTGAATTCATTTTTATCAAACCCCGTGTTCCAGAGCGTATGAATTTTTGGCTCGCGGGGTTTTTCAATTTGGATTTGGCCGGTGTATATGGATGAGTCCAAGAGGAATCTCGATTTAAGTCAATCGCCTAAGCGGCGTTTGCGTCGATAATGCTTGGATGGAACCCATTAAAAACAACACCCATCCAAGCGAC
>CAIPII010000018.1 GCA_903865035.1 uncultured Burkholderiales bacterium
AACGCTCACAGAGAAAAAAAGCTCAATCACAGTGAGCGCAATCAACACTGCACAAAGCACCAAAAATGCAGTGGCCACATTGATGATGGATTTTCGAGTGTCTAGCGACTCCAACTCCGAGTGAATTCTCTCCACTTTGAGACGAGAAGCCTCACTTTCATCGGCAATTCTCTCCAATTGCTCCTCGATTTTGCGCCCACGATCAATGACACGGCCCAGCCGATTTCCTAAAGCATTCAAAATACCAGCCACCCCCGTCAACAAAAACACAGGTGCAGTGGCCAAGTGAATGGCCTCAGAAATGATTGTCATGTCCATTTAAGTTTCAGTTCCAATTGCTTGATCTGAAAAGTCTAACACGACGAATCTGGCGCCACCAAGCCTGTGTTCTTGAACTGAGCCTCCTTAGAGTTCTTTGGGCAGGAATCGATCCAAAGAGAACTTGCCAGCTCCTTTGATCACGAAGGTAAAGTACAAAATCCCCAATAGCAAGGCGTACTCCATGCCGCGCTTGCCCCATCCCCACTGTGGATAGAGCACAGCAAAAGCGATGACAAACATCTCAAAAGACAACATCAACGCAATCAAGCGTGTCCCAATTCCAAGCGTCAATGCAATGCCGCCAAAGAACTCCACTGCCCCAATGAAGTAAGCCCACAAGAGTGGCTCATCCCAGCCAAAATTGATGAAGTTTTTGGATGCAGGAATGGCATCCTCCATGAAGAGCTTGGGGTAGCCGTGCGGAATCATCCACAATCCCAAAACGATCCTCAAAACGGTCCAAACGTAGGGGTTCAATCCATTGTAGAGATTGGCCAATGCTGGGATCAACAAACGGTCGTTTTCGATGTGTGCTTTCATAAAGTTCCTTTGAGTAAAAATTAAAAAATTGAATTCAATTGCGATCAGCAAAAATGCAGGCCGCGCGTTCCATGCCCATTTGCCCCTTGTCATCCACCCACTTGAGCAAAAACTCACCGCTTTGTCGCAATCGCACCTGAAATTGAATGAAAGGATTGGCTGCTGTGCCCGTACCCAATTCTGCATTCAAGAGTTCCTCCCCATTGAACTCAAGGCTCAAGGAATGGATTACGTTTTTCTCAATGGCTGCGCCCGATACATCGTGCATGAAGCCTGTGTCCATGGGATGCTGAATCAAAATTCGAACATCCATGGGTTCCCCCAACTTGCGAGCAATGGGCAAAACGATTCTTGCAGTCATAGGGTCGCATCCAAACAAGCTGACTCTGTCACCTCAACTTGAGCATGTGCTCCCCACCAAGTCTCATCGTTGAGTTGTACCAAGGCCCAAATGCGCTGAGAGCCATTCAAGCGAATTCTGGTTGACAAACTCAATGGGGTTTCCATGGGTTTGAACTGAAATCTAGCAATCAATGGTCTTGGATTGCGACAGGAGAGAATGATCAAACGCTTCACATGTTCTGCCTCAGACTGCAAAGCGTCAACCCAAACCCTCAAAGGCACTGAGTGTCCATTGTCAGCAAGCCTGGGAACGCTCAAGTGAACCCTTTGCTCATTGACCTGTTGTCCCTGGGTAAGTTCTTGAAACAGAAGCCTGAATTCCTCACTCTCAACATCCAGCGCCTGAGCACCAACTGTCCTTGCCTTGACCAGTACAGCACCGAGTGGAATGACCAATCCTGCTGGCTTGATGATCATCGAGCGACAAACAGCCAGAATCGGCCAATTGGCCAATTTGGCAAGCGTTTGTCTTTTGAAGTTCAAGCCCAATCCTTCCTTGAATCAATCACCCACAAAAGACCACTTGTGATGACCAGCAAAATCAAACCAATTCAAGTCCAGAGTTTTGAAGCGGTAAAGACCGTACAGGCTTTCCAGTTGCTTTGAAAATCGCATTCAACACAGCTGGCGCCACCACACAAATGGTGGGTTCACCCACTCCACCCCAAAAATCGAATGTTGGGGCCAAAACGGTTTCAATTTTAGGCAATTGCACCATGCGAGTGATCTTGTAACGATCGAAATTGGTCTCCACAATTCGACCATTGAGCACACTGGACTGGGCTTGCAAAGAGTCAAAGGCGTAAGCCACTGACCCCTCTACCTGAGCTGCCACTTGGTCAGGATTGACCACATGGCCACTGTTGGTTGCCAAAACCAAGCGGTGAACCTTCACTTTCCCGTTGTTGACACTCACCTCAGCCACTGCAGCCGTGTAGCTGCCATAGCCCATGAACTGGGCAATGCCTTGGAAGACACCGCTTGGCAAGGTTCGTCCCCACCCCGCTTTGTCTGCCACTGCGTTGAGCACCCTCAAATGCTTGGGGTGATCTCTAAGCAATGCTCTTCTAAATGCCAAGGAGTCCTTGCCGCTTGCTTTTGCAACTTCCTCCATGAAAGCTTCTAAATAGATGGAGTTTTGGTTGGTGTTCACGCCCCTCCAAGCTCCAACTGGAACATGCGTGTTGCGCATGGCATATTCAATTTTCAAATTTGGCACTGAATATCCAAATTGCGCGTCACCAGGCTCAGGCCAATAGCCCTGTAACTGCCTGCGGTCCTTGCCGTCCACGATATTGTGAGGTGCAAGGTAGGCGTTGATCGACTGACCCGAGACCCGAATGCTCAAGGCACTCAGATCACCCTTTTCATCAAGGCCCGCTTGAAGCAAGCATTGTCCAATTGGGCGGTAGTAATCATGGGTCATGTCCTCTTCCCTTGACCACAAAACCTTGACCGATTGACCTGGATATTGTTTGGCCACCAACGCGGCAAAACGCACGTAGTCCTGTGGTCCACCTCGCCTACCAAATCCACCCCCCAGCGTTTGGTTGTAGGCTTCACACTTCTCAAGGGGCAAACCCGTTGCATCTGACAGAGCAGCCAAGGCTGCCTCTGCATTTTGAGAAGGCACCCATGCCTCGGCTTTCTCGGGCGTATAAAGAACCGTGCAATTCATGGGCTCCATGCAAGCATGGGTCACAAAGGGTGTGCTGTAGACCGCTTCAAGCTTTTGGCTTGAGGCCGCGTAGGCTTGAGAAAATTGTCCAACGTTGGTGTCGGCAAATACGTTCTTCTCACTCCTCAAGCCCTCTTCCAAATGGGAGGCAATGCTTTGACTGTTGACTTGTCCGTTTTGTCCCTCATCCCAAACAATGGGCAACTCCTCCAATGCGGTCTTGGCACGCCACCAGTTGTCAGCAACCACAGCAACGGCGTAATCATCAAGCTTGACCACCGACTTGATGCCACGTTTTTTGAGAATTGCAGTTGCATCAAAGCTTTTGAGCTTGCCCTCGAATACAGGAGAAGCTTTCACGGCTGCATAGAGCATGTTCTCCACTCTTCGGTCTATGGCGTACTTCAATGAACCGTCCACTTTGTGAGCAGTGTCAAGCCTGCGAACGCCTTTGCCTGCAATTTGCCAATCTTGTGGCTTTTTAAGTCGAATGGACTTTGCGTCCGGTGGGGTCAACTTCACCGCATCTGCACAAACACTCCCGTAATTGAGGGTTCGCTTTGAATTCGCGTGGGTGATCACCCCTTTGCTCACAGACAACTCACTGGGAGACACACCCATTTGATTGGCTGCAGCTTGAATCAACATGGTGCGAGCAGCAGCACCTGCCACCCTCACATACTCTTGAGACTCTCGGATCCCCCGACTGCCTCCAGTCGACATGTTCTTCCAAACCCGATCCCTTGCCAAGTTCTGGCCCGGAGTGATGAATTCAATGGAGACTTTTTGCCAATCACACTCTAACTCCTCAGCGACCAATTGAGCCAACCCTGTGCTTGAGCCTTGCCCCATTTCTGCTCGGGCAATTCGAATCACACAGCGATCATCGGGATGAATCACAACCCAAGCGTTCACTTCGACCTCTTGGCCTTGCGTTGAAGTTTTTGGTTTGTCTTTTGCAAACCCGGGAACATGAAAGCCCAAAGTGAGCGCTCCTGCCCCCAAAGCAGAATTCACCAAAAATGAACGCCTGCTGGTAACTGAGTCGCTCAAAGGGATGGAACGCTCGACTTGATAATTTGTTTTGTTCATGTTGATGTCCCCTAGCCCTTAAACACAATTGGAAGAGAAACCGTTGGCAGCACAAGGGGTTTGCGCCTCCTGGGCACATCCTGTGTGACTGCTGCACACCTCGTTTGCACTGGCCATTTGATTGTTGCCCGCTGCAACACCTTCTCCAAGCAAGGAAGCCGCGCTCACCATGTGTATGACAGAAGGAACCCCTTTCCCCGTTTTGGCTGCGGCATGAATACCGGCTCTAATGCGCCTGTAGCTGCCACAGCGACAAATATTGGTCATCGCTTGATCGATGTCTTCATCGCTTGGGTGTGGATTCGATTTCAAAAGCGCAGCGGCCGCCAAAATTTGACCAGATTGACAGTACCCACATTGAGGCACATCGAGCTCTTTCCAAGCCACTTGCACAGGATGAGTGGCGTTGGGTGACAAACCTTCAATGGTGGTGATCTTTTTGCCTTGAGCTGCAGCATTGGGATAGGAGCAAGATCTAACAGGTGCTCCATCGACCAAAACAGTGCATGCACCACACTGAGCCACCCCACAACCGTATTTGGTTCCAGTCATTCCCAGTTCATCACGCAGTACCCACAAAAGAGGCATCTCAGGCTCTACGTCGATTGAGTGAACTTTTCCATTGATGTTGAGTTTTGACATTCTCATGCCTCCTATAGATGTAGAGCAAATGCAGCAAGGACAAGAAACATCCCCCTGATGAGAAGATGAAATCCGATCCAAATGCCGCATTCTCTCCCCATAAGGGACACCAGCCATCAAGGGTAAACGATAGGATTCAAGGCGTGAGTTTTTTTCACACAAACGGGTTGTTTGGAACTTGTTGCAAATGTGAGTTCGAGCTAGCCACTCACGAAGATCCATCAAGGGCTTATGCTGAGTGCGTGTGCTTTGCTCTGCGCTTGTGCATTTCGAGTTGGATCTGTTTGGATTCTCCACTCAAATCGGTGTTTGAGGCCTCGGGGTAAACAATCGATTCCTCCAACTTCATGTGCTTCAAATTGAGGACGTGAAACGCGTTGAACTCTTGCCTGAGTTCCTTGGAAGTGAACCACTCATTGCCATGCAAGAGTGCTTTGAGCATCATGGAGATGTGCTTCCAAGACTCTTCAAACCTTTCGTGGTCAACGAACAACTTGCGCGTGAGTTCAGCCAAGTTTGGATCTTGTTTGAGCAACAAACTGGGGAAAACGTATTTTTCCTCATCCACGTGGTGCTCTCGCACCTCAACATCAAAAAACCGACAAACCTCTTCAATTTGTTTTTGATGCTGGGTTGTGTAGTTGTGGATCTCTACTTCTGACACCAATGTCGAAATCCAGTTCAATTTTACGTAGATGTCTTGGTGAGTTTCATCTAAAAATGTGAACAATTCATTTGAATTTTCCAAGAAAGCACCTCCTGTGATTGAGTGCTTTGATTGTCCAGACATCAAGACTTCACCCCCTTGATGCAGATCAAAGGAAATGACAACAGCGCAAGAGCTTGGTTAAAAAAGCTCTGGCGTCAACTCGTTCACAGAGCCTGCTCCTTTGAGGATTGATTGTGCAAGGCCTGGCACAGTCGAGAGCAAATGCTCGGCGTAAAACCGCGCGGTTGCAACCTTAGACGTGTAAAAAGACTCATCCTCTGCCATGTGGTCCTCAGATACGATGAGCGCTTTGCCCATTTGCCAAGCACATAAGAGGTATCCGCTGAGCATCAAATATGGCACACTGCCAGCAAAAACGCCTTTGACATCGGCCTTGAAGTCTTGGCAAACATAGTCCACCACTGCCTCAAAACTCTCCCGTGCCGATTTCAAACTCTCATGCATGGAGCGAGCGGCCAAGGAGTCTCTTTTGGCCAATTCAAGCTCTAGCTCACGTACCCTTTGAGCCAATTGCTTCGCAACCAAACCTCTGTCACGGTAAGTCTTGCGTCCCACCAAATCATTGGCTTGAATGGCGGTGGTGCCCTCGTAAATGGTCAAAATACGAGCATCTCTGTAGTATTGAGCGGCACCAGTTTCCTCAATGAAACCCATGCCGCCATGAATTTGCACGCCAAGGCTGGCCACTTCAATGGACATTTCGGTCGAAAAGCCCTTCACGATTGGCACCAAAAACTCGTAAAGTGCGAGTTCTGTTTGTCTCACTTGCTCGTCAGGATGATGATGCGCCATATCTGCAAGGCTTGCTGCAAAGTAGGCCAAAGATCTGGCGCCTTGCGTCAACGCTTTCATGCGCATGAGCATTCGTTTGACATCGGGCTGCTCAATGATGGCGACAGGTCCATCAGATCCATTCAAATCCCTGGATTGCTTTCTGTCCTTTGCATAGGCCAAAGCCTTTTGATAGGCCCGATCAGCAATCGCAACCCCTTGCAAGCCCACCGCAAATCGAGCTGAGTTCATCATGATGAACATGTACTCCAATCCATGGTTCTCCTGGCCCACCAAATAACCAATGGCACCGCCTTGATCCCCAAACTGCATGACGGCAGTGGGGCTCGCTTTGATACCCAACTTGTGCTCAATTGAGACACAAACCGCATCGTTTCTGGCTCCCAAGCTGCCATCGGGATTGACCAAATATTTAGGCACAACAAAAAGGGAAATCCCTTTAACGCCTTCGGGTGCGTCTGGTGTTCTTGCCAAGACCAGATGAACAATGTTTTTGGCCATGTCATGTTCACCGTAAGTGATGAAGATTTTGGTGCCAAAAATCTTGTACGTACCGTCCTCTTGGGGTTGAGCACGGGTTCTCACCAAAGACAAATCGGAACCCGCTTGAGGCTCGGTCAAATTCATGGTGCCTGTCCACTCACCGCTCACCATTTTGGGAAGGAAGGTTGTCTTGAGCTCATCGCTACCCGCGGTTAAAAGCGCTTCAATGGCGCCATCGGTGAGAAGCGGACAAAGTGCAAAAGACATGTTGGAGGCATTGACCATCTCCGAGCAAGCCGTGGCAATGAGTTTAGGCAGTCCTTGACCACCAAATTCTTCAGGGTGAATCACACCTTGCCAACCCGCTTGCCCAAAAGCAGCAAAGGCTTCCTTGAACCCAGTGGTGGTGCTCACGTGACCGCCCTCAAAGTGACTGGGGGTTTTGTCTCCATCCCAATTGAGGGGATCCAAGACTTCGGAACAAAATTTTCCAGCTTCCTCCAACACGGCACTTGCGGTATCAAGCCCATGATCCTCAAAACCAGGAAGTTCAGTCAACTTTGAAATCTCCGCCAAATGTTCCATGGCAAAAAGCATTTCTTTGATTGGGGCTTGGTAACTCATAGGATTTCCTTACGAATGACTTGAAATGGATCGAGGTGCAATGAGAAGCGATCAAATGCGAAAAAGCGCCAAAGATTTCCAAAACTTTGAGTGCAGAGGCATTGAAACCTCCGGCAAAGGCTGTAGCTTAATCCGTTTTTCAACATAGAACACATGGGATTGCCCGAAAAATCAGACATCAATGGCAATCAACAATGTAATAACAATTGATTAAAATCATATCAACTTCAGTTCCCCTGAAGACAAAGCAAGGCAAGCGATGCTCAAGCACAGAGCAACGATTCTCCTCAAATTCATTGTAGGATCAAACATTCGCACTGATTCATCATCTGAAAGGTGCCCTGCCCTGAAATCGTTTGACGCCCCCCCACTTTTCTCATTGACCCATCTACAGGACACACCACTGTGAGCCAAACCCACCCTGAAATCAAAGCTCATGCTCAGATCGAACCCACACTTGAGGGGAATTTCAAAATGGCCATGCGCAGGCTCACGAGCACCGTGTGCCTCATCACCACTGCGCATGAAGGCGTTTGGCACGGGATGACCGCTACAGCCGTCACCTCAGTGAGCACCTCGCCATGCTCTTTGTTGGTTTGCATCAACGAATCCAATGCCTTTCACAGCGTGGTCTCACAATCCAAGCGCTTTTGTGTGAACTTACTCAGTACACAACACGAGGAGCTCTCTGGTGTGTTTGCCGGGCAACGAAAAGGAGCCTCACGCTTTGAAGTCGGAAACTGGCAAGCTCACACGGATGGGCTTCCCTTTTTAGAGGACGCTCAGTCCAGTGTTTTTTGCGATGTAGACGCCTCTTGGCACTACCAAACCCACACCATTTTTGTGGGACTGGTGAAGGACGTGCGCTCAGCCCAATTGATCACCCCCTTGCTTTACCAAGACGGGGGCTATGTAGGGAGTTCCCCATTGCAGCCGCTTGCAATCCA
>CAIPII010000019.1 GCA_903865035.1 uncultured Burkholderiales bacterium
ACCTGTACAAAGGTGAGGCTTACGCCCCCCTGCTGGAGCCGCAATTCCAGAAGGCCGGTCGCAACAACAACGGTCACATCACCACCCGTCACAAGGGCGGTGGTCACAAGCATCACTACCGTGTGGTGGACTTCAAGCGCAACAAGGACGGCATTCCAGCCAAAGTTGAGCGCATTGAATACGATCCCAACCGCACAGCACACATTGCTTTGATTTGCTACGCCGATGGCGAGCGCCGCTACATCATTGCCCCTCGTGGCCTTGAAGTCGGTGCAGCGATCATGAGCGGATCAGAGGCTCCTATTCGTGCGGGTAACACGCTTCCCATTCGCAACATTCCAGTGGGTTCAACCATTCACTGCATCGAGTTGCAAATTGGTAAAGGTGCACAAATTGCGCGTTCTGCAGGTACATCTGCAACGCTTTTGGCTCGCGAAGGTACATACGCTCAAGTTCGCATGCGCTCTGGTGAGGTTCGCAAGATCCACATCGAATGCCGTGCAACGATTGGCGAAGTGGCCAACGAAGAGCACAGCCTTCGTCAACTGGGTAAAGCCGGTGTCAAGCGTTGGATGGGTATTCGCCCAACCGTTCGCGGTGTTGCCATGAACCCAATTGATCACCCCCACGGTGGTGGTGAAGGTCGTACCGGCGAAGGCCGAGTACCTGTCGATCCTTGGGGCAACATGACCAAGGGTTATCGCACCCGTAACAATAAGCGCACACAGGTCATGATTGTGTCGCGTCGCAAGAAGTAAGGGGTAGCCAATGACACGCTCACTAAAAAAAGGACCCTTTGTTGATCATCATTTGATGAACAAAGTGGAAAAGGCCGTCGCCATCAAAGACAAAAAACCCATCAAGACATGGTCACGTCGCTCAATGATTCTTCCTGAATTCATTGGGTTGACCATTGCCGTTCACAACGGCAAGCAACATGTTCCCGTTTACATCACGGACCAAATGGTCGGGCACAAACTTGGCGAATTCGCCTTGACCCGCACATTCAAAGGTCACCCAGCGGACAAGAAAGTCCAAAAGAAATAAGGAGAGACATATGGAAACACGTGCAGTCCTCCGCGGCGTTCGTTTGTCAGTTGACAAAGGTCGCTTGGTTGCTGATTTGATCCGTGGTAAAAAAGTGGATCAAGCCCTAAACATTCTGACATTTACGCAAAAGAAAGCTGCTGGTATTGTTAAAAAAGTACTAGAGTCCGCCATTGCCAATGCAGAACACAATGATGGAGCAGACATTGATGAACTCAAGGTCAAGACCATCTACGTTGAGCAAGGTGCAACGCTCAAGCGCTTTACAGCCCGCGCCAAAGGCCGTGGTAATCGAATTAGTAAACCCACGTGCCATGTGTACGTGACGGTGGGCAACTGAAAGGCCTAAGAAATGGGACAAAAAATCCATCCAACCGGTTTCCGTTTATCGGTTAGTCGCAATTGGGCAAGTCGTTGGTATGCAAGCAACAAAGAGTTTGCAGGCATGCTGGCCGAAGACATTCAAGTGCGTGAGTACTTGAAGGCAAAGTTGAAAAATGCAGCTGTTTCACGCGTTTTGATTGAAAGACCCGCGAAGAATGCACGCATCACCATTTTTTCCGCACGTCCTGGTGTCGTGATTGGTAAAAAAGGCGAGGACATTGAGAACTTGAAAAAAGAGTTGTCAACCCGTTTGGGCGTGCCCGTTGCAGTGAACATCGAAGAGGTGCGCAAGCCCGAAATCGATGCTCAATTGATCGCTGACAGCATCACACAACAGCTTGAAAAACGCATCATGTTCCGTCGCGCGATGAAGCGTGCGATGCAAAACGCCATGCGCTTGGGTGCACAAGGCATCAAGATCATGTCCTCAGGTCGTTTGAACGGCATTGAGATTGCTCGTACAGAATGGTATCGCGAAGGTCGTGTGCCACTTCACACATTGCGTGCAGACATTGACTACGGAACTTCAGAAGCCAAGACCACCTATGGTGTGATTGGTGTCAAAGTTTGGGTCTACAAGGGTGACACATTGGGTCGCAATGACTTGCCTGTCGCACCTGAGAGCAAAGTAGAAGACGACAAGCGCCCACGTGGTCCTCGTCGTGATAACCGTCCCCAAGGTGATCGTGCGGGCAAGCCCACAGCACGCCGCACTGGCGGGACCAATGCCGCACCTGTTGATGGAAGCGATAAACCCGCTGAAGCCACAGATGCCCCTAAAACCACCGTCAAGCGCGTGAGAAAAGTCACCGCGCCCGCCTCCACTGGCACGGTTGCGGACGGTCAAGGAGAATAAGCATGCTGCAACCAGCACGCCGTAAATATCGCAAAGAACAAAAAGGCCGCAACACCGGCATTGCAACTCGTGGAAACTCAGTTGCATTCGGTGACTTCGGCTTGAAGTCGACTGATCGTGGACGCTTAACGGCGCGTCAAATCGAGTCAGCCCGACGTGCCATCTCTCGTCACGTCAAGCGTGGCGGTCGCATTTGGATTCGTGTGTTTCCTGACAAGCCCATTTCTCAAAAGCCTGCAGAGGTCCGCATGGGTAATGGTAAAGGAAATCCAGAGTACTACGTGGCCGAGATTCAGCCAGGCAAAGTTCTGTATGAAATCGTTGGTGTTCCTGAGGAATTGGCTCGTGAAGCATTTCGTCTGGCTGCTGCCAAGTTGCCTTTGCGCACCACCTTTGTGACCCGCATGTTGGGTCAATGATCAGGAGAAACAGCCCATGAAAACTGCTGAATTACGCGAAAAAGACATCCCTGCTTTAGAAGCAGAGGTCAAGGCTTTGCAAAAAGCACATTTTGGTTTGCGCATGCAAAAGGCAACCCAAAACTTGAACAACACAGCTCAGTTGCGTCTGACCAGACGCAGCGTTGCACGTGCCAAAACCATCCTTGCTCAAAAGCAAGTCACTAAATAAAGAGAGGGCATCATGACAGAAGCTAAAAAATCTCTCAAGCGCACCTTGATTGGTAAAGTGGTGAGCGACAAGCGAGCAAAAACGGTAACGGTTTTGGTTGAGCGTCGTGTCAAGCACGCTTTGTACGGCAAGATTGTCGGCAAATCAAGCAAATACCACGCGCACGACGAAAAAGGTGAATTTCATTTGGGTGACACCATTGAAATCACTGAGAGTCGTCCTATTTCTAAAACCAAAAACTGGGTTGCAACCCGCTTGGTTGAGAAAGCGATCACAGCCTAAAAACCTTTCAATTTGAAATGTTTGTTTGGTTCAAAACGGCCCCTTAGAGGGCCGTTTGTTATTATGGGTGTTGAATTTTTATCCAACCCAACATGAAGGAGTATTGAGATGATCAAAGTCGGAGACCCATTGCCCCACGCAGCATTGAGTGAGTTCATTGAGGTGGAAACAGAAGGCTGCTCCCTGGGCCCCAATCCTGTGGATCCGCTCAAGGCCAGCGAAAACAAAACCATCGCATTGTTCGCTGTTCCTGGCGCTTTTACCCCAACGTGCTCAGCCAAGCACGTCCCTGGATACATTGCACATCACGATGCATTCAAAGCCGCTGGTGTCGATGAGATTTGGTGTTTGAGCGTGAACGATCCTTTTGTGATGGGCGCGTGGTCCAAGGATCAAGGAGCGCACGGAAAAGTTCGCTTCATTGCGGATGGAAGTGCCGAGTTTGCCAAAGCAACTGGCTTGACCTTGGACTTGACGGCTCGTGGCCTGGGTTTGAGGAGCAACCGATATTCAATGTTGGTCAAAAACGGTGTTGTGCAAACCTTGAACGTTGAAGGTCCCGGCGAGTTTTTGGTGAGTGACGCCGAGACCTTGCTCAAGCAAGTGTCAGGACACTGAGCGTTTTGTTGATGGTTAGCGAACCGCTTGGCTTTAAAAACGCCAGAGTTCGCAGCCATTGAGTGCTGACTTTTGTGGCCACAAGCGTCAGCGCAACTCCAGCATCAGCAGGTGGCTTGGGCTGGGGTTGGTGTGGGAGAGGGGTGGGATTTCTTCAAAACCGAATTTTGAATAAATGCTCCTCAAGCTCTCCGACTCACCCAGTGGATTGAAGATCAGGTGGCTGTGGTTGAGCTCTTGAGCCCAAAGCAAGGCTTGCTCAATGAGCTGATGGCCAAAACCTTGACCACGAAATTGGGGCTTGACGTACAAGCAATGCATTTCACACGCATTGGGATAACTGTCATTGTGCAATTCTGAGAGCGCCACACAGCCCACGCTTTCATGGTCTTTTTTGGCCAAAGCGAAACGGTGTTGGGGCAGCAAGAACCCATTCAATTGATGTAAAAAAAAGTGAGCATCTGGAGTTGCTTTGATCTCATTTGTCTCTGGGGCAAGGTGAGCTTGGGCAAAGAGCCAAAACTCGCTGAGCAGCTCAAGGGCTGAATCGATGTGCACGCCTTGCGCGTCATGCATGGAGATGATGGGTGGCACAGACATGAGAAAAAAGAAAAGATCGGTTTCGAGTTCGCTGTGCTTGTCTAAAGGTTCACAGAGCCAAACACCAAGAGGACAATGAGGACAAACATGACCAAAGCCAAGATGCGGTCTTTGAATTCGTCTTGACTGCTGGGAGGTGCAGCTTCAGGGCTGGCGATGGAAAGTTCCTTGTCTCCGGTGATCATGGGCGTCACGAGATCGTGCCCATAGCGTTTGCGGTACCAAAAAATCATGAGCACGTGCACACTCACGACGGCCACGATGAGCCACACGCCTACTTCGGTGTGGTACCAAGTGGCTCGCTCCACCCAAGCCTCAGAGAGGTACTGCGTGAGAGGGCCTGAAAACGCCACTTCGTCATCGCTGCAAAGCCCAGCGAGCACTTGAAGCAGCAGTAGACCCATCATCAACAGCACGGACCAGCCTCCAATGGGGTTGTGTCCGGTGGTGAAGGTGGTGCGGCCCTTCAAAGTCTCTTTCAAAGCTTCTAGAGCAACGCTTGGGGAGGTCACAAAACTTTGAAAACGCGACCAGTGTCCCCCACAAAACCCCCAAAGCAAGCGAAAGATCAGAAGGCTCAAAAAGAAAAGTCCTATGCGAGCGTGCCACAAGACCAAATCATCAGAGAGATAGATGGTTGCAAAAGAGCCAAACAGCGCCAAGATCAGCAAGAAGTGGAAGACTCGTGTGGGTAGATCCCAGATGCGAAGTTTCATGATGCGGGCAGAACAATCAAATGGAATGGGTTTGGGGGCAATTCAAAGCCTTGCTGAGCAAGGTCAAAAAGGGGGATGGTCAATCAATAACCCCATTTTGGAATTAAAACATGAAAAAGTCGTTAAAAGCAGTTAGGATTCGCAAATCAAACCGTTAAAACCCCTCTAATTCAAGGATTTCAAGATGAAAAACAGTCGCATCGTTCGCGTTTTGGCACTCATGACCCTCATGGTTGCCGTCTCCGCCCAAGCTCAATTTGCCAAGCCTGAGGCCGCCATCAAGTACCGTCAAGCGTCTTTGACCTTGATGGGCACACATTTCGGGCGTTTGGCCGAAATGGCACAAGGCAAAGTGCCTTTTGATGCCAAAGTGGCGCAAGACAATGAGGCTGTTTTTGCCGTGGTCTCCAAACTGCCTTGGGCAGCATTTGGTGAGGGCACGGACAAAGGCGAGACCAAAGCCAAAGCAGAAATTTGGAGCGAAAACGCCAAATTCAAAGAAGCGCAAGACAAATTGATGGCTGAGACGGTGAAATTGAGTGCAGCCGTCAAAACTGGCAAAGTCGAGGACTTGAAAGTCGCTGTGGGTGCTGTGGGCGGTACGTGCAAGAACTGCCACGACCAATTCAGGGCCAAATAAGACGAGCCAAGGGGTCTCGCTCCTCCTTGATCAACAGGCATCTCCAAGGGGATGCCTTTTTTAATGGAACTTTCATGAACCGCAATCCATCTAGGGTGGCCCAAGCGATTGGGGTTGGCATTTTTCTCATGGGACTGGTCTCTTGTGCACCCAGCTTCAATTGGAGAGAGGTGCGAGTCGAAGGCGATGAGTTGACCTATCTTTTGCCTTGTAAGCCAGGGATGGTTCAAAAGGATGTCGATTGGGGTGCAGGTGCTCAGGCATTGACCCTTCAAGGGTGCGAGGTGCAAGGGGTTCAATTCACCTTGGCATGGCTCACTTTGCCACCCAAGAGCGACCCTCAGGTGATCGAGCGTTTGTGGCAGCGTGCCTCTTGGGCATCGCTCAATGGCTCAAAGCAGGCTTTGAGCGAGTCGGCCTTGTCCCCAACTCAAGAAGCGCCAGGCGTGAAGATCGCTGCCACCTTGGGCTCTGCAGCCTATTTTGAGGGCAAGGGTGAGAGTGGGTTGCAAGTGCATTGGGCTTGGTTCACCAAAGGCGACAAGCTCTATCAAGCAGGGGTTTATCACGCGCCCCAAGAGAGCACCAAAGCGGCTCAAAACGGTGGCCTGTCGCAGGCACAAAAGGACGCTTTGGAGACCTATTTTGAGAGTTTCCATTAAAGCTCAAGCACCCAGGTCTAGGCAAACTTGAAGGGTTGGCGTGAAATTGCTTGTTGTGACCATGCTAAAAGACGCCCATTTTGTGTTTCAAAAGGCATAATTAGCACCCTAACCCAAGGCATCCATGACTAACCGAATAATGATCATTGCCCACGCGCCGCTTGCCAAGGCGCTCAAGGACTGTGCTTTGCATGTGTATCCCGATTGTGGTCAATTCGTCACCGCCATTGATATTCATGCACAAACGTCTCCAGAGGAGTCTTTGTCCACCGCTCGAGTTGCTTTGGATCAGTTGAGCGGTGAGGGTGTTTTGGTGCTCACCGACATCTTTGGTGCAACCCCCTCCAACGTCGCGCAACAATTGATCACGGGCTCAAGCGCCAAGCTGGTTGCAGGCGTTAATTTGCCCATGCTTCTCAGAACGGTTTGTTATTGTCATGAAACCTTGGAGATGTTGGTCAGTCGCGCGTTGGCTGGTGGCTCACAAGGCGTGATGCAAGTGGCCACCTCAGCACCTCAAAATCAAATCAAAAAACACCATGATTCAAGCTCACACCACCATCAGCAATAAACTCGGACTGCACGCCAGGGCTTCAGCAAAACTCACCAAGCTTGCCAGCAGCTTTCCGTGCGAAGTGTGGATCACCAAAGGCGAGAGGCGCGTGAACGCCAAGAGCATCATGGGCGTCATGATGCTCGCTGCTGGCATTGGCAGTGAGGTGACGTTGGAGGCCGAGGGCGAGCGTGAGCAAGAGGCGGTGGATGCGATCGTTCAATTGATGGCCGACAAGTTCGACGAAGGCGAATGAGATGACTTTTTCCATCCACGGCTTGGCGGTTGCCAGAGGCATTGCCATAGGGCGTGCGGTGCTGGTTGCGTCAAGCCGCGTGGATGTGGCTCACTATTTCATCACACCCGAGCAAGTCTCCTCTGAGATTCGCCGCGTGGCTCAAGCCAGGGATGCGGTGGTCAAGGAAGTGAGAGCCTTGCAACAAAGCATGAGCAAAGATGCGCCCGCAGAAATTGCGGCGGTCTTGGAAGTGCACATCATGCTCTTGGAAGATGAGTTGCTGGCCGAAGGCATCAAACACTGGATCGGTGAGAGGCTCTACAACGCGGAGTGGGCGCTCACCTCGCAGCTTGAGGTCGTGGCTCGACAATTCGACGAGATGGAAGACCCTTATCTGAGGGAGAGAAAGGCCGATTTGGAGCAAGTGGTGGAGCGAGTGCTGCGCCACATGAAGGGCTTGCCCAGCACGTTGCCCACCAACAAGGCCGCCAAGCCAGGCAGTGCTAGGCAACAAGATTTGCTCTTGGAGGACCAAGTCGATGTGCCCTTGGTCTTGGTGGCACACGATTTATCGCCTGCAGACATGATCCAATTCAAGCAAAGTGTGTTTGCTGGTTTTGTGACCGATGTTGGGGGAAAGACCTCACACACGGCGATCGTGGCTCGCAGCTTGGACATTCCTGCGGTGGTGGGTGCTCGCAGCGCCAGCCAGTGGGTGCGCCAAGACGACTGGGTGATCATCGACGGCGATCAAGGGGTGATGATCGTGGACCCTTCGGCCATCATCTTGGCCGAATACGAGTTCAAACGCCGCCAAGCCGATGTCGAGCGTGAGCGCCTCACGCGGCTACGCCACACCCCAGCCATGAGTTTGGATGGCCAAAAGGTTGAGCTTTTGGCCAACATTGAGTTGCCCGAAGACAGCAACCAAGCCTTGGCCGTTGGAGCCGTGGGCGTGGGTTTGTTCAGGAGCGAATTTTTGTTCATGGGCCACGATGGCAAACTGCCCAATGAGGAGGAACAGTACAACGCTTATTTGGCGGCCGTTCATGGCATGAAGGGCTTACCTGTGACCATCAGGACGGTGGACATTGGTGCCGATAAGCCACTGGATCGCTCACAAAAGGAGGATCATTACTTGAATCCCGCTTTGGGACTAAGAGCGATTCGCTGGAGCTTGGCTGACCCAGAAATGTTTTTGACTCAGCTCAGGGCGATTTTGCGTGCCTCTGCTCACGGGCAAGTGCACTTGCTCATCCCCATGTTGGCGCATTTCAAGGAGATACGCCAAACGCTCTCGCTTTTGGAGCAGGCCAAAAGGGATTTGGACAACCGCGGACAAGCCTACGGGCCCTTGAAGCTAGGGGCCATGATTGAGATACCAGCGGCGGCTCTCAGCATGCCTTTGTTTTTGAAGTATTTTGATTTTGTCTCCATTGGCACCAACGACTTGATTCAATACACCTTGGCCATTGACCGAGCCGATGAGTCGGTGGCCCATCTCTACGACCCCTTGCACCCTGCGGTGCTGCGTCTCATTGCCGATGCCATAGAGGCCTGTAACCGAGCGGGCAAAGGTGTGAGCGTGTGTGGTGAGATGGCGGGAGACCCCAGCCTCACCAAGCTCTTGCTGGGTTTGGGCTTGAGAAGTTTTTCAATGCACCCCACCCAAATCTTGTCGGTCAAGCAAGAGATTTTGCGCGCCGACATCAGCAAGTTATCCGATTGGGCTCACCGCGTGATGGATGCGGAAGAACCCGCCAAGGTGATCGATGCCCATTAAAGCGAGTCACTGCGGCTTATTTTGCGATTGAGGAAGAGGGATGCCAAAATTCTGTGCCAATTTATCCATGCTCTACACGGAGTATCCCTATTTGGAGCGTTTTGAGCACGCGCGGGCCGATGGCTTTGAGGCGGTTGAGAGCTTGTTTCCATATGAACACGATTTGCCCACGCAGGTAAGAGCGCTTGAGCGCTTGGGTCTTGAGCAAGTGCTCATCAACACGCCACCGGGTGGCTTTAAAGCCCAAGATGTGACGCAGGCATGGGCAGATGGGGACAGGGGTGTGGCGTGTGATCCTTTGCGAGTGAGCGAGTTCAAGGCCGGTTTTGAGCTGGCCTTGAGTTATGCGAAGGCTTTGGGAACACAAAGAATTCATGTCATGGCTGGCTGCATTCCTGTGGATCACAGGGCTGCTTTTATGGATGATGCCAAGGGGTTTTTGCAAACCAGCTCAGACGCAGCGCACACCCATGGACCGCTCTTAGAGACCTATTTGGAAAATTTGGCCTGGAGTGCAAAGCTTGCCAAGCCAGAGGGCATCGAGATCCTCATTGAGCCCATCAACACGCGAGACATCCCTCACTATTTTCTCAACCGCCAAGCCCAAGCGCATGGGGTCGTTGAAGCACTGGGCCAAGACAATGTGAAGGTCCAAATGGATTTGTACCATTGCCAAATCGTGGAAGGCGATTTGTCGCGCAAAATTACGCAGCACCTGCCCAGAGGTGGCATTGGGCACTTTCAAATCGCTGGCGTGCCCGATCGCCATGAACCCGATGGGGGGGAAGTGTTTTATGGTGCTTTGTTTGATTTGATCGATCAAATCTCAAGCGACACGGGCTGGAGC
>CAIPII010000020.1 GCA_903865035.1 uncultured Burkholderiales bacterium
CAGTTGATGGGCCAAGTCTTGAAGTTCAGGCCAATGCGCTGCTCCTTTGATGAGGTCTTGGGGACCCACTGGGTGGGCCTCGATGCTCACAAAATTCAACCTCTTGGGTCGAGCGGGATTCGTTCTCCAATGTGCCCAAGTGGCCAAGAAGTTCAAGCCCAAGCCAAAGCCGGTCTCCAAAATACTCCAAGAGGTGGCGTTTTGCCACAAAGGGTTGTCGCCGAGCAAAGCGCAACCGCTCAGGAAAACGTGTCTGGCCTGAGCCAAGCCTCCTGGGTGGTCGGTGCCACTTGAGCGATAGATGTCATCAAAGCGCAGACTCTTGGGTTCTCCCCGATCGTCCCATTTGACGCTCTCAAAAGCTTTGGGACTTGATGATTTTTGCATGAGAGGGGAGAAGGGGAATAGAAAATCCTTGAGCAATGCTCAATGGGATATGCACCAACAAGGATCAGGGGTGTTTAGGCACTCATGCACTGGGAGGCACGTAGCCTTGAGCCTCGTCAGCACCCTCACCAAAGAAGTGTTTCTCCATTTGGCGAGCCAAGTATTGACGAGCCTTTAAATCTGCCAAGTTCAATCGGTTCTCGTTGACCAGCATGGTTTGGTGCTTGAGCCAAGCGGCCCAAGCTTCTTTGGAGACTTCACTCCAAATGCGCTTGCCGAGTTCGCCAGGGTAGGGGGGAAAGTCCAAACCCTCTAAATCTTGACCGAGTTTGATGCAGTGAACGATGCGTGCCATGTCTGAAATATCCTTGGAATGTAGATGAGAGCTATCCCCTGATGATAAAACATTCCCAAGGTGCTATTCACTGTAGGCCCATAAAGCCTTCCATGAAGGCACACTTGGCTGGGTGAAGAAAGTGGTTTTTACTTTTTCTCAAAAAGACTAAACTCTTGGTTGTTAAGATAGATAGAGCCTTTTGATTTTCAAACTCCTTAAACCCTAGACATGATCACCCTTTTGAAAGAGCCCTTGGTTCACTTGTATCGCTTGCCACTCCAAAGGCCCAGGCTCTCTCTTTTGGTGATGGCTTTGCTGCCCGTGCTCTTGTTGATCGTTGGACTTTATTTGCAACACGTTGTGGGCCTAGAGCCTTGTCCGATGTGCATTGTGCAGCGTTACGTGTTGATTTTGATCACGTTGGTGGCTGCTTTGGGCTCGAGCCGCAAAGGCTTTGTCTCTCATTTGGTGAGTTGGGCTGGAGTGTTGGTGCTCTCCATCTCTGGCGCCTACGTGGCGGCTCGTCAAAGTTGGCTTCAGTGGTATCCGCCTGAGGTGGTGAGTTGTGGGCGAGACTTTTACGGAATGATCGAGACCTTTCCCTTGAAGAGGGCCATCCCCATGATCTTCAAAGGCGGCGGGGATTGCTCCAATGTGGATTGGACTTTTTTGGGCGGGAGCATTGCCAACTGGTCTTTTGTGGCTTTTGTGGGATTTGCGCTGGCCTCTTTGATCGCATTGGCACTCATGCTCTCTTCTCGCAAAAGCGATGCACTCAAATCGTGATTTTTTGCAGAGGTCCTTTCAACCCAGTCCTCTTGCAGTGCTCAAGCGAAATAAACTCATTTCGAAAGAATACAGAAAGCAGAGAACGAAAAAACATATCAAGCGGTATCGGCAACCTATTCCAGGTTATTTGCAAATGGATTTTAAGTATGTCCCGGTTAAGGTTGAAGATAGGCAGTATTATCA
>CAIPII010000021.1 GCA_903865035.1 uncultured Burkholderiales bacterium
ATTGATGTTGATGTTCACAGCTTGTCTCCACTCCTCGCCCGAGATCTCGCTGGGTAGCTTTCCAGATGGGAAAACACCCGCGTTGTTAAAGAGCAGGTCAAGTCGTCCAAATTGCTCTTGAATGCGGGCGAATGAATCGCTCACCTGAGCCTCATCGCTCACATCGGCACTCAAGACCAAGGTTTGCTCTGGTGCAATGCCATGGGACTGGATCAAAGCGTGAATGGGCTCGACCCTTCTGGCCAAAAGCGCCACATGCCAGCCCGCTTTCAAGAGTGCCACTGAAAAAGCTGCTCCAATGCCTGAGCTGGCACCCGTAACCAATGCGAATTGTTGACCCATCTTTGCTCCCAGCTTCATTGCCGATCCATTAAAAGGGAAGATTATCCCTTTTAAAATGCTTGTTTGCTTTTGGGTTCAGAGCTCACGCAGCAAAGCGTGTTTTTTGCCCCGCTCCTGCCTCTGGGGGCCCTCTCAACCTTAACCTTCAAGCCATCAGGGAGTCTATTCATGACCTCATTAGTCAAAACGGTGCTCTACACGAGCGAGAGCGGACTCGCTCTATTCAAGCGCGAGCCCATTGAGCTGCCACTTGGCAAGCCCCAAGCCATGCTCTCGGAGCTGATCGCAAGCTCTGGTCACCAATTGAGGTGGAGTCCTGTGGGCTTTAGGAGTGAGTTCCATTGCACCGAACATCCTCAGTGGGTCTTCATTTTGCAAGGTCAAATGGAGATCGGTTTGCGCGGCGGGGTCTCTGAGGTCTTTGGCCCTGGAGAGCATTTTTACTCCAACGACACCGTGCCCTTGGGGCAGAGCTTTGATGCCAATGTTCACGGGCACTGGAGTCGCCAAGTTGGGCCCGACCCCTTGGTCACTTTGTTCGTGAAGGACTGAGAAAAAAAACTAGCCCGCAATGCGAGGCGGGCCAGTTCTTGTTCAAGGCTGGGTCAGCCCACCCTCATCTTCTTTGAGTCTTCGGGGTAGGGCTTGAACTCACTTGTTGATCAGAGCTGCACCCGTTTTGGCCACCAATTCATCTTGAGCGCCGGTGCCGCCTGAACAACCAATGGCTCCCACGAGCATGCCGGCGTCAACCAGCGGTATGCCGCCTCTGGAGGCAATCACATCGTCCAAGGTGGCCACATAGGGGTTGGTTTGAATGGCGATCTCAAAGGCCTTGGTCTCGCGTCTGTACTTGGCAGCCGTTCTGGCTTTGTGCATAGAGATGTCAATCGAGGCGAGTTGTGCGCCATCCATGCGCTTGAAACTCACCAGATGTCCCCCAGCATCAACCACCGTGCAGTTCATGGGCCATCCTCTTTTGCTGGCCTCTTGGGTGGCGGCCGCGAGGATTTGCTCTGCTCGCTCCAAATGCAAACTGATTGCATATGGAATGTTAAAAGGCATCTTCTCTGGAATCACATCTTGAGGATTGGTGGGTGGTGTTTGTGCATGAACTGCACCCAGAGATAGAGCCAAAAAAGCAGCTATGAGCCAGGACTGGGGTGAAAAAGTTGTCTTCATCGTGTCTCCATGATTAGGGGTGAACGTTGTAATGCTTGAGCCCACAATATCCTTTGAAAACGAAGACACTTCATTCAGGACAAACCCTTTGTTGGTGAAATCCTAGGGTTTACCTTTTTTAAGACTTGCTTGTCTCCAACGTGAGAATGTTGTGAAAGGCTTTTTGAGAAGGCTCTCGCATGTCCCACATCAAGGCCATGAGTGCTGGGTGTTGGGGAGCTCAGGAGGAGGGGGCGGGTGTGATGGATCACATTTTCTTGAAATGAATGTCGTTCAAGAGCTTTCCCCATTTGACGAAGTCTTGGTTGAGCGTTTCAGCGAAATATTGAGGCGACTCGATGTGGATGTCGAGACCTAATTTTTTCATTCGATCGGTGACATCGGGGGTGGCCAAGACGGCGTTGAACTCTTTGTTGAGCAAGTTCACGATTTCAGCAGGTGTACCAGCCGGCGCAATCATGCCAAACCATCCGCCAGAGGTGAAGCCGGGCAAGGTCTCTGAGAGTGTGGGCACGTTGGGATATTCAGGCAGTCGTGCTTCACGGGCAATGGCCAACATTTTGAGCTTGCCTGATTCGGCCAAGGGTTGCACTGCCACAAAGGAGGTGAAGGTGGCATCGATTTGTCCTCCAAACATTTCCGTAAAGACCGCTGGCATGCTCTTGTAGGGCACGTGCAAGTATTTGAATTTCCCTTGCATGGCCAGTTGCTCTGTGGCCATGTGAATGAATGCTCCTTCTCCGTTGGTTCCGAAGGTGACTTGCCCCGGATTTTTACGGGCAAAGGCGATCAACTCCTCTGTCGTTTTGAAGGGCGCATTTTGGCTCACCACCAGGGCCAAGAAGTTGGATCCCATGAGAGAGATGGGTGTGAAGTCCTTGCGCGCGTCGTAGCTCACCTTTTGGTAGGTCAAAGGCACGATCACCATATTGCCACCCTGACCACAGCCCAACGTGTAGCCATCGGGTTGCGCTTGTTTGATCAAGTTCAAGCCCAATTGACCTGATGAGCCAGGGTGGTTGTCAATCACAATGGATTGCCCCAAGCGCTCAGAAACTTTGGGCCCCAAGATCCTGAGCATCGTGTCGCAACTGTCACCTGGCCCTGCAGGAATGATCACTTTGATGGGACGACTTGGGTAGGGTAGAGCATCGGCATGGGCCGTTTGTTCAAGCGTTGCACCCAGACCCAGGGCCAAGGTTGCACAAAAAGCAAAGGATTTGAGTGTGTTCATGTAATTTGCCTGGGTGAATGGGGTGTTGTTGATCAAGCTAAAGAAAAACAGTCTGCACTGCTCAAGCGAACATCGCTTCAGTGCTGGTGAGACTCCACCTTTTGGATGAAAGTAGAGATGCGCTGTGCCAAGGGCTCTTCAAATTGCGCCCAAGCAGAAAAAGGCAAAACATCCACATCTTGGTCTTCAATGGGGAGTTGAAAGAGCTCGGAGTTCTCGATGAGTTCAGCCGTGGCCAAGCCCCCCTTGGAGTCATGTGTCTTGTCGTTTCCTGGAACCACCAAAGTGGGGACTTTGATGGAGCGCAAATGCTCGACCTTCATGCCGAGCACAGGAGCGACGGGGCCAGACTTGAAGATGGCCAGCCAATGCTCCATGGTGTTGATGTAGTCCTTTGGATCCATGGCCATCAAGCGCTCCAAGTTGGAGGGGTTGGCTTGAATGCGCTCTTTGTATTGATCTGTCTCGCACACGGCTTTCATGCCACCGTTTTGACATGCCTTGATGAACTGCCCGTAGTAGCTGTTGGGCAGCCTTCCAGCAGCAAACTCACCGCCTGTGATTCTCATGAGCACCAAGGCTTTAACGAGTTCAGGATGTCGCAAATAAACGAGCATCGAGAGTCTGGCGCCCGAGGATGTGCCACCCACATAAGCTTGCTTGGCGCCCAATGCCTTCAACAAGAGGGCCAAGTCGTCGGCCCAAATCTCCTCTTCACCGTCTTGTCCTTGAATCAGCACATCTGAGGCGCCGGTGTTCCTGCGGTCATGGAGCAGAACGCGAAAACCTTTGGCAGCGATTTTTTTGGCAAATTCATTGAATTCAGTAAACCCGCGTCTCCCTCCAGTGACCAGCACCAGCCAAGGGCCGCTGTCGCCTGTGATGCTGTAGTTCAAGTTGACGTCTCGAATTTTGATGGTTGGCAAAGGAAAAGCTCCTAATGGATGAGAAAAATGAAATGTGGCCGTGCAGCGTTGTTTTGCAATGTCGTTTGGGTAAGCGTTGCTGAAACGGTTTTTGAAATCAAAGAAGCGTCTGTCGCAAAGTTGAACCCCAAAACGCATGCAAGGCTTGAACTGCAAAGAAGATGCAAAGCATGCGTTGGCGAAGTTTGAGTGGCTGCACACAAACTGCGATTAATGTGGCACAAGCCAAGGCACAACCGTTAAAGGGTTTGTCCTAGTCGTGAGTGCCTTGTGGGTTGAGCTTTGATGCTGCTTTCGCAATAGAATCTTTTTCAAAGTAGGCGTTCAGCTTGCTCGCTTGGTGTTTCAAGCGTGTTCATCAATATTTGGCGCATCGAAACATTTACCCATTTGACAAAGGTTTGACATGAGATTAGGTTACTTCACCATGCCCTTGCACCCCTTAGAGCGAGTGTTGGCCGAGACGCTGCAAGAGGACAGAGAGACCATCATTTATGCCGATCAGTTGGGTTTTTACGATGCTTTTGTGGGTGAGCATTTGACCGACAAAGCAGAAAATGTGACCAACAGTTTGATCTTTTTGGCCTCCATCATTGGTCAAACCAAAAACATCAAATTGGGCTCGGGAACTTCCAATCTATCTCATTCCCACCCCACCTTGATCGCTTCACAAGCGGCCATGTTTGATCACCTCACCAAGGGGCGTTTCATCTTTGGCATCAGTCCAGGGGCCTTGTCTTCGGATGCGGAAGCGCTGGGTATTTTGGATCAAGATCGCAACAAAATGTTTGCCGAAGCGATCGATGTGATTTTGGCCATTTGGGACAGGGAGCCACCGTACAACATCGATTTTCCAGATAACCGTTACAAAGTCAGCACTCAAAAAACGCAAGTGTTGGACATTGGCAAAGGCATCATGATGAAGCCCTATCAGTCGCCAAGGCCCGAGATCGTGGGCACCGTTGTGGCGCCACACTCCAAGGGCGTGATTGCCATGGGCAAGCGAGATTTTCATCCCATGTCGGCCAATTTTTTGCTCTCTCATTGGCTCCCCAGCCATTGGCAAAACTACGCCCAGGGCAAGGCCGAGGTCTCGCAAGTGGCCAATCCAAGTGACTGGCGTGTGGCCAGAACGATTTTTGTGGCAGATGACGCCAAGACGGCAAAGGCCTATGGTGCTGAAGATGCAAAGAGCCCGTACCGTTTTTATTACCAACAAATGCTCACCAAAATGAAGTTGGGTAATCGTCACGTGATCTTCAAAAAACACGAAGGCGAGGGCGATGAGCATGTCACGGTAGAGCGTCTCTTGGATGAATTGGTCATCAAAGGCACTGTGAACGAAGTGGTCGATCAACTCTTGGCCCTCAGAGAGCAAGTGGGAGAGATTGGGGAGATCGTCTACGCAGGGATGGACTTGGTCGATCCAAAGCTTGGAAGACGCTCCATGGAGCTCATGGCCAATGAGGTGATGCCTCGAGTGAACGCTGCCATTGGTTTGGGCTCGACCATCAACGCCAATCCCAAGTTGGAGCCTGCTGCGGCTTAAAGTTCCCCAAACCCCATTCAGGCCCAAAGTCACTTTTTGTGCTTTGGGCCTTTTCAATGGTGGCAACCTCAAGGCGCACAGATGTGCTCAAAAGCTTCTTTGGCACAAAAAGGAGGCTGTTTTCAATATTTTTTCATCACCCATGGAGGCCTCTTTTCTCACATGATGAGGCATGTTTGAAAAGAAGTTAAAAGCCAATCGCAGATCCGACGAAATGGGCAGCTTGCCCGCCGTCATGAATCCCCACGAGCGTCGCACCTACAGCGACGTGGTCATGGAGTCTCGAGTCCAAGCGGCTCGCTGGTTTTGCATCGCATTTGTAGAAGGTCTGGTGATTTTGGCTTTGGGCGTTGGCATTGATTTGATGACACCGCTGGTCAAGACAGTGCCCTACATGGTGAAGATCGATGCTGACTCAGGACAAGTGCTCGCCAAACCGGTTGCTGCTGAGCCCTTTGTGGTGGAGCCCCGGTTTGTTGCGGCCGAGGCCAGAAGTTTTGTGCGCAACTTGATGTCCATCGATCCCTTTTTGAGCCGCCGCGATTTGGAGCGTGCATCATCCCGAGTTGCAGGCAAGGCCAGTGCAGAGTTCAAGGAATTTTTGCTCACTGAGCGCCCCTTTGAGCGCATGGCCAAAACACCAGGTCTCATCCGAACGACCGAGATCAATGGCGCTGATGCTTCGCAAAAGAACATCGTCTTTGTGTTTGCTCAAACGAGTGAGCGCATCTCCGTTGGCGCACCCATTGTGACCAAATGGAGATTCACAATTCATTATGTCTTGGACGCCACGCTCGATCAAAAGGGGTTCGAAGAAAATCCCCTGGGCTTTGTGATCACGCACTTCGAGCGCTTACAGGACAACGTGCAATGAGGCTCATCTTCATCGGCACTTTGCTGTGCATGTCTTCTTTCTTGCAATGGGCTCAGGCCCAGCCCACTGCAGTGAGTGCGGACACACGCCTCGTTACCTTTGAGTTCGATCCAGACCAAAGTTACTTGATCCTCACTCGACCCAAAATGGTCACTCACATTCAGCTTGGTGCCACTGAGATGATCACCACCGCCGTGGCAGGCGACACCTCCAACTTCAGTGTGGTCGTCAGTGCCAACCGCTCGAGTGTTTTGGTTCGACCCAAGTACGAGGGGCTCACCACGAGTTTGACCCTGATCACCAATCGAAGAAGTTATCCCATTGTGCTCAGGTCTACGCCCGAATCCACGGGCAAGTGGTACCAAAGGGTGAGTTGGCATTTGGGAGAAATGGAGTTGGATTCGCCCAACTTGTCGAATGGTCAACTCGATTTGATGCCTTCACTTCGACCACCGACTGCAAGCTTGGATGGAGTTTCTAACTTTCGGCCAACGCCTTCCAATGAAGCTCAAGAGGAAGATCGTTCAAGCGAGTCTCAAAGCTTGCTTTCTCCCTATCCAGCGCTTGAGGCAAAAGCCCCGGTGAGTCTGGATTTGGATCGACTGTCTCAATTGAGGAGTCAATACGTCATCGCAGGCAGCGCGGATTTCAGGCCGATACAAGTTTTTGACGATGGACAAAGGATGTATTTGCACATGCCTCATGACATGCAAAATTTTCCAGCCATTTTTGCCCTCCAAGAGGACCAAGCGAAGTTGATCAATTTCAGTCTTGCCAAGCACTTTGTGGTGATCCAAGGCTTGCATTCAGAATTGTTGTTGAAAAATGGCGCGTCCCAAATCACCATCAAGCGCACCCAAGACTCCAAGGGATTCTTTGGAGGTCTCTTTCATGGAAACTGATGACTTGATGAAACCTTTGGTGGAAAAGGCGCGTGGCGTGCCACCTAAAAAGGTAGTCGTTCCTGTTTTGGGCTTGATGTTCGGTGTGTTGATGATCCTATCATTCATTTCATCTGAACAAGACGAACCCATTCTGAGGGGAGATGATGTGGCCCAAAAAAATGAGGCCAAATTGAGCGAGTCTGATCGCTCACAAATGAAGGTTGCCCAAAAAATGGTGGGTGAGTCTTATGCCTCTAGCGGACTCACACCGGAGATTTTGCTCTCCTCTCAAATGAACACGGCACCCTCCACTCAAGCGATCAACTCGCCTCTTGCTCGCAGCGTTCCCCCAGCAAACAGCACCGAGCCCAAAGCCAGTGGTGTTTTGGCGCAAGCTCAAGGATCGACCTACATGCCGGGAGCACTGGAACTTCAAAATCCAAAAGGACAACTTCCTGTTAGTTCTCCAACCCATCCCACCTATACCCCCTTGCCCCAAGCATCCATCCCTTTGCCCATTGGGCAAACCCCAGGGCAAGGCGGACTGGGTTTTGATGCTAAAAATGACCTTTTGGCCTTGAAGGCTGCCAAAGAGATTGAGGCGCTCAATTCCAAAATGGTTGTGGCCGATTTTGATGATCGCTTGCCTGGTTTTGGAGCAACTCCAAGCGACATCAACTCAATGGCGCGAACTCCCAACGCTTTGGGCTTGAGCGAGGAGCAAACGCAAACCTTGAACCGTTTGAGGCAAAAAGCCAATCAACTCTCGTCCTCCAATCCTTTGGCCTCCTTGGGGTTTGGATCTTCGGGAGCAGGAGGCGCTGGCTTGGCGTCACCCTCAAAGGCAGCGCCTGCGCTGGACGCTTTGGCCTTGAGAGACAGCAGCAAGGAATTGGAGAAGACGGGTCTTCAAAAGGCCTCTGAGTTACTTGATGCTTGGAGCAATCCACTTGGGGATGGGGGCGTGGGCTCAAGCGCTTTGAATCAAAACACGTCAGCGTCCAATAAAGATGGTTTGTTTTTAAAGGAGTTTGCCAGCAGCAGCACCTCCAGCGCTGGCTTGCGCCCCAGGCGGCTGGAGAGCGCAGGCTCAATTTTTGAGGGAAGTGTCATTCCTGCAGTATTGGCCAGAGACATCGTCTCCGATTTACCCGGAACCCTTACGGCTTTGGTTGCTCAGGATGTTTACGACTCCTTGACGTCAAGCTCGGTGCTCATTTGCAAGGGTGCGAAATTGGTGGGTCGTTACAACCATGATGTCCGAGTAGGTCAGTCTCGTTTGATGTTCGCGTTCACAAGGCTCATCTTGAACAGCGGCGAGTCCTTTGATTTGAGTGGATTTGAGGGCTCTGATGCACTCGGCCGCGCGGGGTATGAGGGTGATGTGAACAATCATTTTTTAAAAATATACGGCTCATCTTTGGCCATCGGGGTGCTTTCAGATCAGGTCACCAAGCAATCTCAAATTCCCCAAGGCACCTTTGCCCAACCCAGTGCAACGGGTCAAATCATGGTGCAGACAACCAAAGAGATGTTGACCCGTGCAAGAGATGTGTCTCCAACCCTCACCATTGAGCATGGAACCCCGATCAACGTTGAGGTTCGACGTGATTTGATCTTTCCAAGTGCTAAAAGACAGAGGTGCACATGATGGATTGTGCAATCAAAGCGCGCTCATTCTTGCGTTCAAGGGCATGCGCGATCAAAGTCTGCATGGCCCTGAGTTTGAGCCTGGTGTGGGACCCATTGCGCGCTCTTGGGCTTGAGAGGTTTCATTTTGATTATGCTGTGTATGGTGTGGGGCAACCCCAAAACCTACAGATCTTTGACGATGGACTTTGCACCTTTTTGATGTGGGATGGTGGCTTTGATGCGCCTCGAGTCCAAGAGGGTGTCTCAAAAGACGCATTGATGCTCAAACGCGAAGGCGCATATTGGGTTCTACAAGGTGTGCATTCGCATTTGGTGCTGCGCTTTGGGCAGGGCTACTTTCATGTGTTGGAGACAGGTCGGCAAGATTTGAATCCATCGAGCCTGGCGCAAGTTCAGTTGGACCTCAAAGCCCATGCCCCTCATCCTTTGGGTGCAATGGCGGGTTTTGCTCCACAGCAAAACCGTGAGGCTTTACTCCCTCGTGCTGCGCGAGCCTTTTCGGTTGGCGAAGAGGCGAACTCTTATGCCCAGCCCATTCGAGGAGATGAATTGTCTTGGCGAAAAGTACAAGACCAATCGGACATTGAGGTGAGCAAACACCATGATCAAGGCACGGGTGACAAACATCAAGAGGATCGCGAGAGCATGATCACGGTTCCTTTCTCAAAAGGCTCCAAGTTGCTTGGTAACCAGGCCAAGCAAAAGGTTCGTGAATTTTTGAGGGTAAACCACGGTGAATTTGATCTGACTGTTGTGGGTTATGAGGACGATTCGTATTTGGAGAACCTGGGACGAGAGAGATCACAAGCCATTTTTCAATACCTCTTGAGTCTGGGTGTACGTGAAGCGCAAGTGAAGCTTCAAATGGAGCCCTTCACTGAACTTCGCGCCATGAGCTTAAACGCTCAACCCATTGCAGCCAAGATCATTTGGCGCCGTACCCCGGATCAAAGCCCAAAGTTCGAAGGCAAAGCAAGTGGCGCCAATTCGTCCAACCTCTCCAAAGACCAGAAAGCCTCAGTTGAGCAACCCCAGTTGCCATTGCATCAGGAGCAAAGTGGGGCTTTCAATTCGGACAAGCTTGGCGCTGGTGCTTCAGAGACCTGGTCTGTCATCAAGCAGGGTGAATTGATACACGATGGATTGGCACGATTTGCCAAGTCACGCCAATGGACTTTGATGTGGCATTTGAATCGGGATTGGAAAGCTGTTGCTGAGGTGGACCTATCCAAACCAGCGGATGCGGTGGAGGCTGTGAGCAAGGTCATTGAGGCGCTCAGGCAAGAGGGGCATGCGCTGGAGTTGAGGGTCTACGATGACAACCGTGTCATGGAGGTGGTGATGGGTGAGGTGTTCAATGATTGAGAGCCATCGCCTAAACCCTTGCACCGTTGAACGACTTCTCATCACAAAGACATCGTTCACAAAATCATTGCTCATAAAGGGTTTGATTTTGTGTTTGGGTGCATGTTCTTTTGAGGGCAACCGGCGCTTGATTGACAAGGGCATCGACCAAACCGATGAGCTGATGCGCACAGAGCCTTCAAAGGTCAATCGTGTGCAAACGCCCAGTGCCGTGGTGCGCATGAAAGGTCCCAGGATTTCGGGCCAAGCTGTGAGACTTGACGCTGAGGTGCTGCCCGATGTGTTTTCACAAAAGGTTCGTTTTTTCAGCAAAGGAGGCTCCTCACTCACACAGACCATTGTAGACATCTCCAAGCTCATTGGTTTGCCAATCAAAGTGGGTGAATTGCTCAATCAGAGCATGGGTCGAGAAGAAGCGATGGGCTCCCACATGGGGTCTGCCCAATTGGGCATGCCCTTGAGCGCATCTCTTGGCGTTGAGATTGATTTTGAGGGAAGCGTTCAGGGCTTGATGGATCTCCTGGCTGGGCAAACCAACTTGTCTTGGCGCTATAACGCTCAAAGTGGTGCGGTTGAGTTTTACCGCTACGAGACCAAAGCGTTTTCTGTATCGGTACCTGGAGGGCAAAAAAACATCAACGCCAGCATTTCACTCTCCGGCGTGAGCGAAGGAGGGGCGAGTGCAAGCGCAGGGGCAGGCACAAATGCTGGAACGGGAGCGGGTAACGTCTCTGTCAACCAAGCCATGAGCGTCAACCCCTGGGTGTCGATCATGCAAGGGGTGAGATCCATTTTGAGTGATGCCAACCAGGCTTTGAACCCTTCGAGTCAGGTTCAAGGACAAGCGAGTTTGGGTGCAACGGGTGGCAATGCGCAGCCCTCAAGCCCAATTGGCGCCTCGTTGGGGAGCATGGCTGCGGGAGTGATTGGCGCTCAAGCAGTGGCCAATCCCGAGTTGGGACTCATCACGGTCACGGCCAGACCTCAGACCTTGGAGCGTGTGCAGCAGTATGTGCGCTCCATCAATGAGCGCTTTGCAAAAAATGTACTGATTGACGTCAAAATTTACAGCTTCTCCTTGGACGAGCAAAAGTCATTGGGTTTTGGCTTGAACATGCTCTACACCAAGCTCAATCAAATGAATGCAAGCACCGTGAGCCCACAGCCCCTGCAGGCTGGCGTGGACACGCCCGGCATTTTGACCTTGGGTGCACCCACGGGCTCGGGTGCTTGGAGTGGCTCCAACTTTGTGGCTCAAGCGCTCAGTCAGTTGGGACGCGTCTCCTTGCTCAAACAAGCACAAGTTTTGGCCATCAACGGGCAGCCCTCTCCCGTTCAAGTGGCCAATGAAATCAGTTACGTGGCCTCGAGTGCGACCACCTTGGCGCCCAATGTGGGATCCATCACCACTCAGACCACAGGCACCAAAGTTGTTGGGTTCACCGCCAATTTTTTACCTCTGATTTTGGGTGACGGACGCATTTTGTTGTCCTACCAAATTCAAATTTCTTCACTGGCCAGTGCGCTTACGCCCAACGCACAAGGAATTCAAACCCCCAATGTGGCCACACAGTCATTGCAGCAGCAGGCTTTTTTAGACGACGGTCAATCGATCGTCTTGTTTGGATACGACGAGGAGAGAAACGCACAAGCTCAAGCCCTGAGCGTTGCAGGTCTGTCCAATTCAAGCAGCATGAACCGCGACATGGTGGTGATCGTCTTGCAAGTCAACACAGGAGCGCATCGTGTCACGCCCTAGAGTTGTATTGAGCATGCTCAGTGGATGCTGTGCTTTGATCTTTGCGCCTGCCTTACAGGCCCAAAGCACGATTGCAGCATGGGTTGTACCCAACGATTTCGACGACCAAAAGGCGGTGATGCAAGCCCAAATTGAAATCATGAGAAAGGAGCTGGATTTGAACAGCACCTTGAAGTCATTGGCACTCTCAGCCTATCAACCCTTGCCCAGTGTGTTGAGCCTGTCCATTTGGGGAGCTCAAGCGCAAGCGAGGTTGCTTTTTGCCTCTGGTGCGAGTGCCAATTACAAAGCCGGAGATCTGCTGCCTGGGGGCATCAAGATCACCGAGATCAAGGAGCGAGAGGTGCTGGTGCAAGTGCAGCGTCAAGGTAAATCGATTCGAGTGCCGTTGGAGTTTGCCATGAGCCCAGGCTTGGCACCTTCTTCAGCGCCTTCAGCCCTGTCTGGCCCAGGCGCCATCATTCCCGCAGAGCTCATGCCCAAGCTGCCCTTTGTGCCCATGCCCTCTGTGAGCAACCCCAAAGCGCAAGCTCCTCAAGGGACAAAGCCATGATCGTTCAAATTGCCAACCTGCACTTCGCCTTTGGCATGCAATGGGTCATGTCCCATGAAAAAAAAGACACCCGTTTGATCAAATCTCAATTCAGTTCAAAAGCGAGCTTTTACGTCTGTCAAGCTGGGCCAAGCCCTGAGGGTGAAAGCAAGCACCTTGCATGGCTTGGGTTTTATCCCATGAAAGCCATGAATCCGTCAATCCCACAGTCCAAGCACATTCACTGCGCTGCACTTTGCGTGGCGGCTTTGGTGCAGGACGCCATTGTTTTACAACCCTTGCAAGAAGGGTGCGTTTGGTTGTGTGTGATCAAAGGGGGGGTGCCCGTGGTGGGTTTTGATTTGTTGCTCAATGAGGCTGAGATTCAACCTCACCTCGAATTTTGTGAACGCGTTTTCAAACGCAAGGATCCTCAAACTCAACCCGAAGTGGGTGCAGAGCCCAGGCCCTTTGAGGTCTTGGAGGCCTTTGAACTGCTCAAGGCTTTAGATGTTCAAAAGCCCAAAGATCGAGCGCTTAGGGAAAGCCTCAAGGCTTCAAGACTCAAGCCATTGAAGGGCAAGCGGTGGTTCATGCTCAG
>CAIPII010000022.1 GCA_903865035.1 uncultured Burkholderiales bacterium
CTGATCAGGGGCCGTCCACTCGACACGGTGACGGACATGGGCTTTGATATCCACCCACCCTCCCTCTTCCAAAACCACCGTCGTGGTGAAATTGGTAGACACGCTATCTTGAGGGGGTAGTGGCGAAAGCTGTGCGAGTTCGAGTCTCGCCGACGGCACCAGACTTTTTTTGTAACCTGGGTGTCAACCTTGTGTTGCACACTATCGGGTGTAATCTAACAGTCAAACGAAGAGATTGAGATGAGCCTATACTCCTATTTGCCGGTCTTGCTTTTTATCCTGGTCGGGCTTGGGGTGGGTGTCGCTCCCCAAGTGTTGGGTTATCTCATTGGGCCTCAGCGCCCCTATGCATCCAAGAATTCCCCTTATGAATGTGGCTTCGAAGCGTTTGAAGACGCTCGAATGAAGTTTGACGTGCGCTACTACCTGGTGGCCATTCTCTTCATTTTGTTTGATTTGGAAATTGCGTTTCTCTTTCCTTGGGCCATCTCTTTGAAGCACATTGGCTTGACAGGTTTTTGGGCCATGATGATCTTCCTTGGAATACTGGTGGTTGGATTCGCTTATGAGTGGAAAAAAGGCGCACTCGATTGGGAATAAGACATGTCAATTGATGGTATTTTGAAAGAGGGCTTCATCACAACGAGTGTTGACTCGGTTGTGAATTGGGCCAAAACTGGGTCCTTGTGGCCCATGACCTTTGGATTGGCTTGCTGTGCAGTGGAGATGATGCATGCAGGCGCAGCGCGCTATGACATGGATCGTTTTGGAATGCTCTTTCGACCCAGTCCGAGGCAGTCGGATTTGATGATCGTGGCTGGCACACTTTGTAACAAAATGGCGCCCGCTTTGAGAAAAGTTTACGACCAAATGTCTGAGCCCCGTTGGGTGCTCTCCATGGGCTCTTGCGCAAATGGAGGCGGATACTATCACTACAGCTACTCTGTGGTGAGGGGATGTGATCGCATTGTGCCGGTTGATGTTTACGTACCTGGCTGTCCCCCGACTGCCGAGGCGCTGCTGTATGGGGTGCTTCAATTGCAGACCAAAATCAGGCGTGAAAACACGATAGCAAGATGATGTATCAAATGACCTTCATTGCCAGGACGCTTCGATCATGAGTCAATCCATCGAACGCCTAAAAACATTGATCTCTGAAGTTTTTCAAGACAAGGTCATAGATTTGACCCTTGCCTTGGGAGAGTTGACGCTCACCGTGGGTGCGAGGGATTACTTCGCAGTTGCTCAAGTGCTCAAAGACGATTCCCGTTTTGCGTTTGAGCAGTTGCTAGACTTGTGTGGAGTTGACTACTCTGAGTACAAGGACGGTGCTCCAAGCCAATACCTAGATAAGCCAAGGTTTGCATCGGTGGTGCATTTGCTCTCATTAGAGAACAATGTGAGACTTCGCTTGAAAGCTTTCGCGCTTGATGATGAGATGCCCATCTTGGCAAGCCTGTGTCCTTTGTGGTCCAGTGCAAGTTGGTTCGAGAGAGAGGCCTTTGATATGTACGGCATCATCTTCGAGGGCCATGAGGACCTGCGTCGTATTTTGACAGACTATGGATTTGTGGGTCATCCTTTCAGAAAGGATTTCCCACTTTCTGGCCACGTGGAAATGCGCTATGACGCGGAGCAGTCCCGAGTGATTTATCAGCCTGTCACCATCGAGCCCAGAGAGATCACGCCACGAATTGTGCGTGAAGAGCATTACGGCTCCACGCACTGAAGGTGAAACATGGCAGACATTAAAAATTACACCCTCAATTTAGGTCCCCAGCATCCTGCGGCTCATGGCGTTTTGCGCTTGGTTTTGGAGCTTGACGGAGAGGTGGTCCAGCGAGCCGATCCCCACATTGGATTGCTGCACCGCGCCACCGAAAAATTAGCGGAGAGCAAGACCTTCATTCAATCTTTGCCCTACATGGATCGCTTGGACTATGTCTCCATGATGTCCAACGAGCATGCCTATTGCTTGGCCATTGAGAAGATGCTTGGGTTGGAAGTTCCTTTGAGGGCTCAGTACATTCGAGTGATGTTCTCTGAGATCACCAGGCTTTTGAATCATCTTCTTTGGTTGGGTTGCCATGGTTTTGACTGTGGCGCGATGAACATCTTGATTTATTGCTTCAGAGAGCGTGAAGACCTCTTTGACATGTATGAGGCCGTCTCTGGCGCTCGAATGCATGCAGCTTATTTCAGGCCAGGTGGTGTCTACCGCGACTTGCCCGATACCATGCCCCAATACCAGGTCAGTCGCATTAAAAATGCCAAGGCCATTGCAAGGCTCAATGAAAACAGACAAGGCAGTTTGCTTGACTTCATCGAGGACTTTACCAAGCGCTTTCCAAAGCTCGTTGATGAGTATGAGACCCTTTTGACCGACAACAGAATTTGGAAACAGCGAACTGTAGGAATTGGTGTTGTGACACCAGAGCGCGCTAAAAATTTAGGTTTCACTGGTGCCATGCTCAGAGGCTCAGGCGTGGAGTGGGATTTGAGAAAGCACCAGCCCTATGAGGTCTATGACAAAATGGATTTTGATATCCCTGTTGGCAAAACAGGAGATTGTTATGACCGTTATTTGGTGCGTGTTGAGGAGATGCGTCAGTCCAATCGCATCATCGAGCAGTGTGTGAGTTGGCTCAAAGCCAATCCTGGTCCTGTCATCACGGACAACCACAAAATTGCACCTCCAAGTCGTGTTGGTATGAAGTCCAGCATGGAAGAATTGATTCATCACTTCAAGCTCTTTACCGAGGGCTTTCACGTGCCTGAAGGTGAGGCCTACGCCAGTGTTGAGCACCCCAAGGGTGAATTTGGTATTTATTTGATCAGCGATGGAGCCAATAAGCCCTATCGCTTGAAAATTCGCGCTCCTGGCTTTGCGCATCTGGCTGCCATGGATGAAATGGCGCGCGGTCACATGTTGGCTGATACGGTGGCTGTCATTGGAACCATGGACATTGTGTTTGGAGAAATTGATCGATGAGCAACTCTGCCATGAAAGACGGGTCTTCGAACGTGAGTTTTAGTGCTCAGACCTTGGCTCTTTTTGAAAAGGAAGTGGCCAAGTACCCTCATGAGAGAAGGCAAGCGGCGGTGATTGCTTGCTTGACTCTGGTGCAGCAAGAGCATGGTCACGTGAGCTCAGACAGTGAATTGTGGTTGGCTCATTACTTGGGTATGCCTGCCATTGCGGTTCATGAGGTTGCAACGTTTTACAACATGTTCAATTTGGAGCCAGTGGGTCGCTTCAAGATCAACGTGTGCACCAATCTCTCTTGCCAATTGAGAGGTGGCCAAAAGGCTTTGGAGCATTTGTCTCAAAAATTAAACGTCTCACCAGGACGCACCACCTCCGATGGCCTCATTCGCCTTGAGCCCGCTGAATGTTTGGGTGCCTGTGCCGATGCGCCTGTGCTCTTGGTCAATGACACACACATGTGCAGTTTCATGGACAACGATAAATTGGATCAACTCGTGGACGCGCTTCACAAAGAGGGGGCTCAAACATGAGCTTAGAGTCAATACTGGCGCCATTTCAGGCCTCTGGTTTGGAGACTTGCTTTCACGACAGGCACATTAATCCACAGATCTTTGCCGATTTGAATGGCCACAATTGGTCCATCGAAGAATATGAAGCCAGGGGAGGGTATCAAGCCCTCAAGAAAATGCTTGGCAGTGACGGCTCTGAGCCCATGACTCAAGACCAGGTCATTGCCATGGTGAAGGACTCGGGACTTAGGGGTCGAGGAGGCGCGGGCTTTCCAACGGGCCTCAAGTGGAGTTTCATGCCCCGCGTCTTCCCTGGGCAAAAGTATTTGGTTTGTAATTCTGATGAGGGCGAGCCCGGAACTTGCAAAGACCGAGACATTTTGCAGTTCAACCCTCACATCGTGATTGAGGGGATGGCCATTGCTGCTTTCGCAATGGGGGTGAGTGTGGGTTACAACTACATTCACGGCGAGATTTTTAAAACATACGAGCGCTTCTCACTTGCACTTGAGCAAGCTCGAGCCAAAGGTTACTTGGGTCAAAACATTTTGGGCTCAAAGTACTCCTTCGAGCTCCATGCCGTTCATGGCTTTGGGGCTTACATCTGCGGTGAAGAGACCGCTTTGCTTGAGTCTTTGGAAGGTAAAAAAGGACAGCCTCGCTTTAAGCCTCCGTTTCCAGCGAGCTATGGATTGTTTGGCAAACCCACGACCATCAACAACACCGAGACTTTTGCTGCGGTGCCTTGGATCTTGAGAAATGGTGCAGAGGCCTACTTGGCCAGCGGTAAGCCCAATAACGGTGGCACCAAAATTTTCTCTGTGAGTGGAGACGTTGAGAGACCTGGAAATTATGAAATTCCCATGGGCACTCCTTTTTCAAAGCTACTCGAATTGGCCGGAGGTGTCAGGGGTGGGCGTGCACTCAAGGCCGTGATTCCTGGTGGATCCTCCGCTCCGGTCTTGCCTGCTCACATCATGATGGAGCTCACGATGGACTATGACTCCATTTCCAAAGCGGGCTCTATGCTGGGCTCAGGTGCTGTGATCGTCATGGATGAAACACGCTGCATGGTCAAGAGTTTGATGCGCTTGAGCGCCTTTTACATGCATGAATCTTGTGGCCAATGCACACCTTGTCGTGAAGGCACGGGTTGGTTGTGGCGAGTGGTTGAGAAGATCGAAAAGGGTGAGGGGCAGATGAGTGACTTGGCGTTGCTGGACAATGTGGCCGAGAACATCATGGGCCGAACCATTTGCGCTTTGGGCGATGCCGCTGCCATGCCAGTGCGCGGCATGATCAAGCACTTCCGAGATGAATTTGAACATCACATCACGCACAAAAGCTGTGTGGTTGAGTCCTACGTTTAAGGCGCTCTTTGATCATGGTTGAAATTGAAATCGACGGAAAAAAAGTAGAAGTTGCCGCTGGCAGCATGGTCATGCATGCAGCAGAGAAGGCGGGCACTTATGTGCCTCATTTTTGTTATCACAAAAAACTCACCATCGCAGCCAACTGCCGGATGTGTTTGGTTGACATTGAAAAAATTCCCAAAGCTGCTCCTGCATGTGCCACTCCAGTGACTCAAGGCATGATTGTGCGCACGAAGTCTAAAAAGGCAGTGGATGCACAAAAGTCAGTGATGGAGTTCTTGTTGATCAACCATCCTTTGGATTGCCCCATTTGCGATCAAGGTGGAGAGTGTCAGCTGCAAGATTTGGCGGTAGGCTATGGGGGCTCGGCCTCTAGATATGCTGAGGAAAAGCGCGTGGTGTTTCACAAGGACGTGGGTCCTTTGATCAGCATGCAAGAGATGAGTCGCTGTATTCATTGCACGCGTTGTGTTCGATTTGGAAAAGAAATTGCGGGTGTGATGGAGTTGGGTCTGTCCCACCGCGGTGAGCACGCCGAGATCGAGAGCTTTGTTGGCATGTCCGTTGACAGTGAGCTCTCGGGCAACATGATTGACATTTGTCCAGTCGGTGCTTTGACAAGCAAGCCATTCAGGTATCAAGCCAGAACTTGGGAGTTGAGCCGCAGAAAATCCATCAGCCCACATGATTCGACGGGTTCGAATTTGATTGTTCAAGTCAAAAACAATCAAGTCATGCGGGTGGTTCCAATGGAGAATGAAGCGGTCAATGAGTGTTGGATTGCCGACAGAGACCGCTTCTCTTATGAAGCGTTGAATTCTCCAGATCGACTTCAAACGCCCATGATCAAGCAAGCAGGTGACTGGCATGAGGTGGATTGGCAAACGGCGCTCACCTTCATTGCTGATGCTTTCAAAGACATCTCTGCTCGTCACGGTGCGAGCAGTTTGGGTGCTCTTTTGTCGCCCCATTCGACCCTTGAAGAGCTGTATTTGAGCTCTCGTTTGATGCGTGCATTGGGAAGTGAAAATATCGACTCTCGTCTTAGAGCAGCTGATTTCGCTCACGATGGGCAGGTGCGTTGGTTGGGCTGTGCGATTGAAGACATCAATCACATGCGCACCATGTTGTTCATTGGCGGCAATCTCAGAAAAGAGCATCCGATTTTGGCCCAACGCGTTCGATACGCCATCTTGCATGGCGCTCAAATTTTCAGCTTGAATGAAGTTGAACCCGATTGGGCCATGCACGTTTCTCAAAACGTGGCCAGGGATTGTGATCATTGGGTTGAGTCTTTGGTCGCTTTGTGCGCAAGTGTTGCAAAACTCAAGGGTGTCAATCCTCTCGTGCCTTTTGAAGGGCTTGATGCGGAAATGGACCTGTTGGCTCAGTCATTGGTTCAGGGCGAGAAAATGCATGTTTTCTTGGGTAACGCCTTTGCGCATCACCCAAGAGCCAACACCATGTTGAGTTTGATCAACTGGTTGTCTGTGCAATTGGGCTGTACCTTTGGTTTCTTGGGTGAGAGCGCCAATACGGTTGGTGCTCAATGGGTTGAGGCTCGTCCTGGCCCAAAATCGAGTGGGCTTAATGCCTCGCAAATGCTCGAGCCTGGAGCTTTGAAGGGCGCTTTGTTGATGAACTTGGAGCCTGAGTTCGATTGCGCCAATCCTCAGCGTGCCATCCAAGCCCTTACCGCAATGGATTTGGTGGTGACTCTCTCTCCATTCAAAACGAATTTAGAGTTCAGCGATGTCATCCTGCCGATCGCTCCCTTTAGTGAAACACCAGGTACTTTTGTCAACACTCAAGGGCTTGAGCAGTCCTTTCACGCAGTGGTGCGCCCTTTGGGTGGCACTCGCCCTGCGTGGAAAGTGATGAGAGTCTTGGCCAACATGTTGGAACTTGATGGTTTTGAATACGAGACCATCGAGGAGGTTCGTGCCTCATTGCATGAGACTAGACCAGCCTTGAGTGAAAAATTATCCAACCAATCGAATGCTGCATTGGATCTCTCAAGTACACAAGGGCAAAAGCCTTGCACGGCTGCCAGTTACCAATTGGACGGTTTGGTCAGGAGATCTCCTGCTCTTCAAGCCACAACTGACGCCAAAATGGGGAGATGAGCGAGATGGTTGACTTTCTCTTCAATGCTGGCCTAGGTTTGTTCAACCAAGCTTGGTGGACCCAGTTGGCGTGGCCTGTGATTTGGGCACTGCTCAAAATTGTGGCCTTGTTGCTGCCCTTGATGCTGAGCGTAGCCTATCTCACGTTGTGGGAGAGAAAAGGCATTGGTTTTACGCAAGTTCGCCTGGGTCCTAATCGCATTGGTCCTTTTGGTTTGCTCCAGCCCATTGCTGACGCTTTGAAGCTGCTCACCAAAGAGATCATTGTGCCAACCCGCGCTCACTCGGTGCTTTTTTTGCTCGGTCCAGTGATGACGATCATGCCAGCACTGGCAGCATGGGTTGTTGTGCCCTTTGGGCCTGAAGTGGCCTTGGCCAATGTCAACGCTGGCCTTTTGTTTTTGATGGCCATCACCTCGCTTGAGGTCTATGGGGTGATCATTGCAGGGTGGGCCTCTAATTCCAAGTATGCTTTTTTGGGTGCCATGCGCGCTTCAGCTCAAATGGTGAGCTATGAAATTGCCATGGGTTTTTGTTTGGTGGTCGTTTTGATGGTCACCGGCAGCTTGAACATGACCGACATCGTCATGGTTCAAAGCAAAGGATATTTCGCACAAATGGGGCTGACTTTTCTGTCTTGGAATTGGCTTCCATTGCTGCCTATTTTTGTGGTTTATTTCATCTCCGGTTTGGCCGAAACCAATCGTCATCCCTTTGATGTGGTCGAGGGTGAGTCAGAGATCGTTGCAGGTCACATGATTGAGTATTCGGGCATGTCCTTTGCCATGTTCTTCTTGGCTGAGTATGCAAACATGATTTTGGTCTCCATGTTATCGGTCATCATGTTTTTGGGAGGATGGTTGTCACCTTTTGATAACTTGCTCTTCAATTGGGTGCCCGGATGGATTTGGTTGGGCCTCAAAACATTTGTGGTGGTGACCATGTTCTTGTGGGTCCGAGCCAGTTTTCCCAGATACAGGTACGACCAAATCATGCGCTTGGGGTGGAAGATTTTCATTCCCGTCACATTGGTCTGGTTGGTTGTGGTTGGCTTGTGGATCGAGTCACCATGGAACATTTGGGCCTGAAATGATCAACAACAGAGCGTATTAAAAGCATGACCACCTCCACATTGCGAACCAGTCAGAGCTCATTTTCGTTGAGAGATTTTCTCTCTAGCTTCATGTTGCTTGAACTCTTTAAGGGGCTTGCGCTCACAGGCAAGTACATGTTTGCGCGAAAAATCACCATACAGTTCCCCGAGGAGCGCACACCCTTGAGTCCAAGGTTCAGGGGTCTTCACGCTTTGCGTCGCTATGAAAACGGAGAAGAGCGTTGCATTGCTTGCAAGTTGTGCGAAGCGGTTTGTCCCGCCATGGCCATCACGATTGAGTCCACTGTCAGAGACGATGGTTCTAGGCGCACATCGCGCTACGACATTGATCTCACAAAGTGCATTTTTTGTGGATTTTGTGAAGAAAGTTGTCCCGTGGACTCTATTGTGGAGACACAGATTTTTGAGTACCACGGTGAGAAACGTGGTGACTTGTATTTCACCAAAGAGATGCTCTTGGCGGTTGGTGATCGCTATGAGCCCGAAATCGCAAAGCAAAAAGCAGCAGACGCGAAGTACCGCTGAGCCTGTTGCCAAAAGCATATCCAAGACGACTGCCTGAGCCCAAAACCGTTAACCAATAAAGATCAAAGCTTTTCATGGATCCTCAATCAGCACTCTTTTACGTTTTCTCAGCCATTTTGTTGGTGGCCGCATTTCGTGTGATCACGGTGAGCAACCCTGTTCATGCAGCGCTTTTTTTGGTGCTCAGTTTTTTTCAAGCCTCTGGCATATGGATGCTTTTGGAGGCTGAGTTCTTGTCCATCACCTTGGTGCTTGTCTATGTTGGCGCGGTGATGGTGCTCTTTTTGTTTGTGGTCATGATGCTTGATGTGGACATGGAGAGTTTGAGGCGTGGGTTTTGGAAAAACTTCCCCCTTGCTGCCACCTTGGGATCCGTGGTTGCTTTGGAGCTTGCTGCTGTGCTGATGGGTGGATTTCGTTTGAGTGCACCCGTTCAGGGTTCCTCCACCTCAAGCGCTGATGCTGTCTCCAACACCTTGGCCTTGGGTGAATCGATCTACATCGATTACTTGTATCCCCTTGAGTTGGCTGCTGTCATTTTGTTGGTGGCAATCATTGCGGCCATTGCGTTGACGCTCAGAGAGCGAAAAGACAGCAAGCACCAGTCTCCCGCTGAACAAGTCAAAGTCCAAGCTCGAGACCGAGTTCGCTTGGTCAAAATGGATGCGGTCAAAGAGCCTGCTGCGCTCAGTCAACCCACGACGGAGGGAAGCTCATCATGAATGTGACCTTGGGACACTATTTAACGCTTGGGGCGATGTTGTTTGCATTGTCGGTTACAGGTATCTTCTTGAACAGAAAGAACATCATTGTTCTTTTGATGGCCATTGAGCTCATGCTCTTGGCGGTGAACATGAATTTCGTCGCGTTCTCTCACTACTTGAGCGACATTCAGGGTCAAGTGTTTGTGTTTTTCATCTTGACCGTTGCCGCTGCTGAGTCTGCGATTGGCTTGGCCATTTTGGTGCTCCTCTTTAGAAATCGCCAAAACATCCACATCGATGAAATGAACACCCTCAAGGGCTGATCTTCAATCACAACCCCCATTTAAAACATCACTTCTTCCATGAGTCAAAGCCTAAACCTTTACACATTGCTTGCCGTTCCCATGGCCCCGTTGATTGGGTCTTTGTTGGCGGGCCTGGGTGGAACGTTGATGGGCTCCAACGTGTTGGGGCGTCGCGCTTGTCACTCCCTCACCATTTTGGGTGTGTTCGTGGCTTTTGTTCTTTCTGCCTTGACACTTCAAAGTGTGGTGCAAGAAGGGGCTCATTTTGAACAAACCCTCTACACTTGGATGCAGGTGGGAGAGCTCAAAATGGAGGTCGGGTTTTTGATCGACGGCTTGACTGCACTCATGATGTGTGTGGTCACCTTTGTGTCATTGATGGTTCACATCTACACCATTGGCTATATGCATGACGATGAGGGTTACAACCGCTTTTTTGCCTACATCTCGCTCTTCACGTTTGCCATGTTGATGCTTGTCATGAGCAACAATTTACTCCAACTCTTCTTTGGCTGGGAAGGTGTGGGCTTGGTCTCTTATTTGCTGATTGGCTTTTGGTTCAAAAAGCCCACAGCCGTCTTTGCCAACATGAAGGCCTTCTTGGTCAACCGAGTGGGTGACTTTGGTTTCATCATGGGCATTGGGCTGATCGCGGCTTATACGGGGAGTCTGAACTACACAGAGATCTTCGCCAAAGTGCCCGAACTGGTCTCTCTCACCCTGCCTGGTACCGATTGGCTCTTGATCACTGTGATGGCCATTTGCTTATTTGTGGGTGCGATGGGTAAGAGTGCTCAATTTCCACTGCACGTGTGGCTGCCAGACTCCATGGAGGGCCCAACTCCAATTTCTGCTTTGATCCATGCCGCAACCATGGTCACGGCAGGCATTTTCATGGTCTCCAGAATGTCGCCCATCTTTGAGTTGAGCGATACGGCATTGAATTTGGTTTTGATCATTGGCTCCATCACGGCCCTCTTCATGGGCTTTTTGGGCATTGTTCAAAACGACATCAAGCGAGTGGTTGCTTACTCAACCCTTTCTCAATTGGGTTACATGACGGTTGCGCTTGGAGTTTCAGCTTATCCAATCGCCATCTTTCACTTGATGACTCATGCTTTTTTCAAAGCGCTTCTCTTCTTGGGTGCGGGCTCCGTCATCATGGGCGTTCATCACAACCAAGACATCAGATACATGGGTGGCCTTAGAAAGTACATGCCCATCACTTGGATCACATCCTTGCTCGGCTCCTTGGCTTTGATCGGAACTCCATTTTTCTCTGGCTTTTATTCCAAAGACAGCATCATCGATGCCGTTTCCTTGAGCCATTTGCCCTTTGCGCCTTGGGCCCATGTTGCGGTTCTCATGGGTGTATTTGTGACTGCCTTTTATTCATTCAGAATGTACTTCTTGGTCTTTCATGGGCAAGAGCGCTATGAGCTCTATCATCCTGAGCATGATGAGGGCCACCACGATGAGCACTCGCACGACAAACCCCATGAGTCACCCTGGGTGGTGACCGTGCCCCTCGTTTTATTGGCCATCCCCTCGGTTGTTTTGGGATACTTGAGCATTCAGGGTGTGCTCTACGCAGACTTGTTCTCAAGTTCAATTCAAGTGCTGAGTGAACACCATCCAAGCATGCATGAAATGGCTCATGAATTCGAAGGTCCATTGGAGATGGCCCTGTCTTCATTCACTTCCTTGCCATTTGCTTTGGCTCTTTTGGGTGTGATCACAGCTTATTACTTTTACCTGGTCAATCTGCGAGTTCCTCAGTGGTTCAGCGAGAAGTTTGCGTTTTTGAAACAGATCTTAGAGAACAAGTACTACTTGGACTGGTTCAATGAGCACGTGAGCGCAGCCTTGGCACGTGCATTGGGTCGCGTGTTTTGGCGCATCGGAGACCTGAAGATCATCGATGGATTCATTGTCAACGGATCTTGGCGCTTGGTCTCCAAGTTGTCCACTTGGGTCAGGCCAGCACAAACCGGTTATTTGTATCACTACGCTTTGGTCATGATCGTGGGGGTATTCTTCCTCATGACTTGGTTCGTGTGGTTAAAGCCTTGAGGGTCAAGTTGTGAAGCACTTAGCCCTCAAATACACAGAGAGAAATTAAGAACATGGGACTGCTCAGTTTGGCAATTTGGACCCCGATCGCATTTGGTCTGGTCTTGTTGATGTTTGGCAAGGATGAGAATGCCTTGGCAGTTCGTTGGTTTGCGCTCATTGGAGCTGTGGCCTCCTTTTTGGTGACCTTGCCACTTTGGGCTCGTTTTGATCCTTCTGTGGTTGAGATGCAGTTTGTTGAAAATGTATCTTGGATTGAGCGCTTCAATGTGTTCTATCACTTGGGTGTAGATGGAATCTCCTTGGCCTTTGTATTGCTCACTTCCTTCATCACCATCGTTGTGGTGATCGCAGGCTGGCAAGTCATCACTGAGCGTGTGAACCAATACATGGGTGCATTCTTGGTTTTGAGTGGTTTGATGATTGCCGTTTTTTGTGCAGTTGATGCATTGCTCTTTTACGTGTTCTTTGAAGCCACACTGATTCCGATGTACCTCATCATTGGCGTGTGGGGTGGCCCTCGTAAAATTTATGCAGCCTTCAAGTTCTTTCTCTACACGCTTTTGGGCTCAGTGCTCTTGTTGGTGTCCTTGGTCTACTTGTACGTGCATTCAGGGGGTAGCTTTGATCTGATGCGTTGGTACAGTTTGCCTCTGACCGCTCAAGAACAAACTTGGCTTTTCCTTGGGTTTTTGGTTGCTTTTGCCGTCAAGGTCCCCATGTGGCCCGTTCACACTTGGTTGCCTGACGTGCACGTTGAAGCACCCACTGGCGGTTCAGCCATTTTGGCTGCCATCATGCTTAAGCTTGGCGCTTATGGATTTTTGCGTTTCTCTTTACCCATTTTGCCCGACGCCAGTCACGATTTTGCCCCTTTGATCTTGGCGCTTTCATTGGTTGCTGTGATCTACGTGGGTTTGGTGGCGCTGGTGCAAGAGGACATGAAAAAACTCGTCGCCTACTCATCCGTGGCCCACATGGGCTTTGTGAGCTTGGGGATCTTTCTCTTCACGCCCTTGGGCATCTCGGGGGCACTGGTTCAGATGGTTGGACATGGCTTTGTCTCGGCTGCCATGTTCCTGTGCATTGGCGTACTTTATGACCGAGTTCACTCGCGGGAGATCGCCTCCTATGGAGGTGTGATCAACACCATGCCAACCTTTGGCGCTTTTGCCATTTTGTTTGCCATGGCCAACTGCGGTTTGCCAGGTACAGCGGGATTTGTGGGCGAGTGGATGGTGATTTTGGCGGCCGTCAAATCCAGTTTTGCGCTCGGTCTTGGAGCAGCCTCGGCATTGATATTTGGTGCAGCTTACACCCTTTGGATGGTCAAACGCGTCTACCTTGGACCCGTTGCCAATCAAGATGTTCGTGATCTTTTAGACATCAACCCGCGCGAATTTTTCATGTTGGCTCTCTTGGCTCTCGCTGTGTTGGCCATGGGCATTGATCCCAAACCTCTTACCGATTTGATGGGTCCATCAGTTGATGAACTTGTTCGACTCTCTAGTTTGAGCAAGATTTGATCATGATTGGCCTCTCTAACGAAACCCCTTACACCTTTATCGAAGAGCAACTACACGATGATTGACTTTCAAAGCTGGAACAGCCTCTCACCTGAGATTGTCCTCTTGTGTGCGACATGTGTGATCGCGCTTGTGGACTTGTGGGTCACTTCTGCTGGGCGCACGCTGACCTATGTTTTAAGCCTTTTGACCCTTGTTGTCGTGAGCGCCATGGAGGGCTCCTTGGCTTTGACGGAGCAGGTGAGTTTTGGTTTCTCTCACATGGTGGTCTTTGATCCGCTGGGGCATTGGCTCAAGTGTTTCTCCGCTTTGGCCGTTCTCATTACTTTTGTGTATGGTCGCCCTTACGCGCAAGATCGCGACATGCTCAGAGGGGGAGAGATGTTCACCCTTGGGCTTTTCGCGCTCCTTGGCATGATGGTCATGATTTCTGGAAATCACTTTTTGGTGATTTATTTGGGGCTTGAGCTTTTGACGCTTTCAAGCTACGCGATGGTGGCTTTGCGTAGAGATCATGCGCAGGCCAGCGAGGCGGCGATGAAGTACTTTGTGTTGGGTGCTTTGGCCAGCGGTTTTTTGCTCTACGGCTTGTCCATGTTGTACGGTGCCACTGGTTCGCTGGACATCAGCACCGTTTTTGCCAGCGTCTCCAGTGGCCAAATCAAGCACCAAGTATTGGTTTTGGGACTGGTCTTTGTGGTTTGTGCCCTGGCCTTCAAAATGAGTTTGGTGCCTTTTCACATGTGGGTGCCTGATGTCTACCAAGGTGCGCCAAGTTCTGTGACGCTCATGATCGCTGGTGCACCCAAGCTCGCAGCTTTTGCCATTGCCATTCGTTTGCTCGTGAGTGGTTTGTTGCCTTTGGCGCAAGATTGGCAGCAAATGTTGATCATCTTGAGTGTGTGTTCACTGAGCGTTGGAAATTTAGCGGCCATTGCCCAAACCAATTTGAAGCGAATGTTTGCCTTCTCCACCATTTCACAAATGGGATTTGTGATCATTGGCTTGTTTTGCGGTGTCGTCAACGGTTCCACCCTGGATGCTGCCAATGCTTACAGTTCGGCGCTGTTCTACATTTTGTCTTACGTCCTGACGGTGTTGGCAGCCTTTGGCGTGATTTTGATCCTGGCCAGAGAAGGTTTTGAGAGCGAAGAGATTTCGGACTTGGCTGGTTTGAACCAAAAGAGTCCCTTGTACGCCGCCATCATGACCATATGCATGTTCTCCTTTGCTGGCATTCCTCCTTTGGTGGGCTTTTATGCCAAGCTCTCGGTGCTTCAAGCGCTCTTGGCTTCTCAGCAAACGGGTTCAACTGCTTTGGTGATCTTCGCACTCATCATGTCTTTGGTGGCTGCTTTTTATTACTTGAGAGTCATCAAGGTGATGTACTTTGATGAGCCTTTGACCGTGACCCGTGTCTCAGCGAGTTGGGAGGTGCGTTGCCTTTTGACTTTGAATGGCATCATGGTACTGGTAATGGGTGTTTTCCCAGGCGGACTCATGACCTTGTGCGCCAATGCCATTTTGATCTCCTTGGGTTCTTGAGTTTGAACAAATCGCATGAGCCAATGATGAGCTCATGTGCACCAAACCTTTTCAATATCCCGCATCTCATTGACCCCAAGTTCGCGTTGGTTGGCAACTTGGAAGAATTTCGGTCATAATTTGGTCATGAAAGTATTAGATTTGCAATGTTCCCAAGAGCACCAATTTGAAGGTTGGTTTGGCTCCGAGGATGATTTCCAGTCTCAATTGTCCAAAGGCATGATCGAATGCCCCATGTGTGGTGAGCACAGCATTGTCAAACGCCTATCCGCTCCGAGGCTCAATTTGTTGGCGTCTCGCTCTTCTAGAACTGAGGGCTTGTCGACTGCTCAAGTGTCCCCATCTCCAAACGCCTCAGAGATGCCCCCTCAGTCCAAGAGCATGGAGCTCGATGTGACGCAGCAAACTCTCCCTGCAACAACTCCCAATGTGGCCTTGTCCAAGGACCAAATCCCACAAGAATTGCAAGCACAAATGCAGGCTGCTTGGCTCAACATGGTTCAACACGTGATGGCCAACACCGAGGACGTTGGATCCCAATTTGCCGAGGAAGCCAGGAAGATGCATTACGGTGAAGTCCAAGAGCGCAACATTCGTGGCCAAGTGAGTCAAGATGAGTCCCTGGCTTTGCTCGAGGAGGGCATTCCAGTGATGCCTTTGATTGTGCCTAATGCTTTGAAGGGCCCTGTTCACTGAGCGCAGCCTTCAGAGCTAGATCCCATCTACTCTAACAAGCGCTAACACCCTTCAACGTGCGCGATCGTGAGTTGGGTTAGGGTTGATCTCTGGATCGTGTCAAGTTTTTAAAAGTAAAGTCATTCGACTGGTCATTTGAAACAGAGGTGATTGGATTTCATGGCCCTTGACCTCAAGTTACCAAGCCTCCTAGAAGGTCGGCAAAAAAATCATCACCTACACAAAGGGAGGACACCATGTTCATGGAAATGACCGATCAAGGGCGTGAGTTGCATTCAAGGCTCAGCCATTTCTTTGATGAGCACATTTATCCCAACGAAGCGCTTTTTCATGAAGAGATGCAAAAGGCCAGGCAAAACGGTAACCCATGGGTCACTTTGAAGCTCATGGAGGAGCTCAAAACCAAAGCAAAAATTGCAGGCTTGTGGAATTTGTTTTTACCCCATGGCTACAAGGGCGCAGGTGGTGTGAGCAATTTCGACTACGCCCCCCTTTGCGAAATGATGGGGCGAGTCATTTGGTCTGCAGAGGTCTTCAATTGCTCTGCGCCTGATACAGGCAACATGGAGACCTTTGCCAAATACGCCACAGCTGAGCAGCAAGCCCTTTGGCTAGAACCCCTCTTGAGAGGAGAGATCAGATCTGCCTTTTTGATGACCGAGCCAGCAGTGGCCTCATCAGACGCCACCAATGTACAGTGCAGCATAGAGCGCGTGGGTGAAGAGTACGTCATCAACGGACGCAAGTGGTTCAGCACTGGGGCGGGTCACCCCAAGTGCGAGATCTTCATCGTCATGGGTAAAACCGATCCCACCGCCGCCAAACACCAGCAGCAGTCGATGGTCTTGGTGCCACGTCGCACGCCTGGGGTGAACATTTTGAGGTCTCTCTCCACCTTTGGTTACGATGAGGCGCCTCATGGACACATGGAAATTGAATTAAAGGATGTCAGAGTCCCAGTATCGAACGTACTGCTTGGTGAGGGACGTGGTTTTGAGGTGGCTCAGGGGCGCTTGGGCCCTGGTCGCATTCACCACTGTATGCGCTCCATCGGAGCGGCTGAGAGAGCGTTGGAGTCAATGATCGATCGACTCCAGTCGCGCATTGCGTTTGGGTCTCC
>CAIPII010000023.1 GCA_903865035.1 uncultured Burkholderiales bacterium
AAAACACCCTTTTGAAGGGCACAGGCAGACTAGGACTGCAAAGCCTCTAAGCCGCACACCACCCATCGGCCCAGACCCTTGTTTTGAGGAGTTTGCTCGGATGCATTCAAGAGCTTCCACGTCCAAATCTCTCTGAATGGGGTGGGACTCGCATTCAAGCCCTCTCTGACCATACCGGACAATTCCACGTTGGCCAAGAGATCGTCACCGCTTGCGTCCAATCCCATCCACTGCGCTTCAAGCCACTGGACCTCAGAGGGCGTCATGGTGCTTGATTGAGCATTGGCCAGTCCTTGCACCTGAAGTTGGACTTGAGCAAACATCTCTTCGCTCAAAAACTCATGAACCCGGGTCAAGTCATGGTGATCCCAGGCCTCTTGGAGAGACAAAAAGTGCGCCTTGGCCATGGCCAAGAATTGTGCCCGGTCAATGTTGGGCGCACCATGCGCACGCACCCAAGGGGTGTTGGCAAACACCCTTTGACGCGGCTCAACACCATCTGTGGTCTTTTGAAGCTCTAAGGCGCTCGCACGAGGCTGAAAATTGGGCATTTTGACCTGCAAAGGTTTGACCAAATGGCTGTCAAACCTTGAGTAGTCACTGGCCTCAAGACTTGAATTCTCTGAGAGGGTTGCGCGCAACTCAAAAGAGGGACCTTCCCATGGCCTGGCTGAAGCGTCATTTCCGACATTTTTGGGGTTGTATTGAGGCAAAACGTTGGAGTCCGACTTGCTCCAAGTCACCGTCATCGCTTGTGTCGCGTAACCAGGAGCATGCTGCTTGGCTCTTTTGCGACGAAACCAAAATCCTGCAAAAAAAGCAATGACCACGACCGAGATCAGCAAAAAAGGGATCCAGTTGAATTCATCTGGGCTTTGGGACTCCAAGGCCACGGCCCAAGCGCTAGAAAGCGCCAAGGACAAGGCAAAGAAGATGCACGCAAGTCTTAACGGGAGGGCTCTCAGCATTTGATGCCCACGTGAAGCGCCACCACACCCGCGCTCAAATTGTGAACATCCACATGCCCAAATCCGGCCGCCTTGACCATTTGTTTGAGCGTGTCTTGATCGGGGTGCATGCGAATCGATTCAGCCAAATAGCGGTAACTGTCCTCATCTTTGGCGATGAATTTTCCAAGTTTAGGCAGCACGTTGAATGAGTACCAATCGTAAGCTTTTTGCAAAGGGGCGGCGACTTTGGAGAACTCCAAAATGAGGAGCTTGCCGCCAGGCTTTAAGACTCGGCACATCTCTTCGAGGGCAACCTCTTTGTGCGTCATGTTTCTCAGCCCAAAGGCCACGCTCACGCGGTCAAAGGAGGCGTCAGCAAAGGGGAGTTTCTCTGCGTCGCACACCAAGGTGGGCAGCACCACATTCAAATCAACCAAGCGGTCTCTGCCCGTTTTGAGCATCTCTTCATTGATGTCGGTGTGAACAACCATTCCAGTTGTACCCACTTTTTTTGAAAAAGCCAGTCCCAAGTCACCCGTGCCGCCAGCAATATCGAGCACCTTCATGCCCAAGGAGAGATCAGCAACGAGCACCGTGTAGCGCTTCCACAAGCGGTGCAGCCCCACAGACATCAAATCGTTCATGACGTCGTAGTTGGACGCCACCGAATCAAAAACGGAACGAACGCGGGCTGACTTCTCTGACTCATCAACCTCTTGAAAACCAAAGTGTGTTTTGCTCATGACTTCATGTTAATGGTTTTTTGAGGAGCCCTTGGCTTGGGTCACACAATTCGGTGTTTTGGCGTTGGAAATTCCACTAAATTACCAGGCCCCAGGACAGTGGGCTCACGCCCAAACCGGGGTCATCCTAGCGCGTGAGCGCAAAGTCAATGAAGCCCTTCACCACATCGGTGCTGGTGAGTTTGACCCGCACCTTTTGGCCCACCTTTAATGCAGGCAGCACGCCAATCAAACGGCCTTCAGCAGGCGGGTCAATGATTCGAACCCAAGAACCTTTTGCATTCAGACCTGTGATGAGACCATCGAAGTACTGCCCCACACGTGAGCCCAAGAGCAAAGCGGCATCGGATTTGCGCATTTGCCTCTCGGCTTTTTGTGCCGCGTCCTCTTGCTGCGTGCAATGCAGCGCCAAGCTCTCAAGTTCAGTGTTGCTGTAAGGGGATGGCTCCTTGGCCAAGATGGCCTTGACTTGCCTGAGGGTGATGATGTCTGGGTAGCGGCGATTGGGGGCTGTCGAATGGGTGTAGTCCCTCACCGCCAAACCAAAGTGACCAACGGGGTGCTTGCCGCTTTGCTCCACCACGTATTCACCTCGGCCCATCAACTTCACGATCACCAAAGAGAGGTCTGGAAATCTCAAGGGATCGATTTTGTGCTGATGAGCCAAAAATTGCTCAAGCGCTTTGGAGTCTGCTTGCGAGGGAAGGGTGACACCGTAATGAGAGGCCACTTCCACGATGCGCATCCACTTCTCAGGAGAGCGCACAACACGCCTCAAGGAGGCTCGCGTGTGCTCAGACAAAAAGCGAGACATGCAACCATTGGCCTCGATCATGAATTCTTCAATCAACTGCCGAGCTCTGTTGTGAGGTTGAAGGGACAGACCCGTGATTTCTTGTTGATCAAACTGCGCGATCGGCTGAAAACTCTCAAACTCCAGTGAGCCGTTGGCATACCTCTTGGCTCTTAACTTTTGCGCCAAGCGGTCTTGAATTTGGAGTTGTTCATCCATCCCCTGCACGTGCTTTGCAGCACTGGGCAGAGGACCCTTGGCAATGAGCCAATCCGAGACGGCGTCATAAGCCAATTTGCAGCGGTTGTGAACGCAAGCGCGGTAAATCTCAGAACCCGTCAACTCACCTTCAGCACCAAAGCGCATATCGCACACAATGGCCATGCGGTCCACACCAGAATTCAACGAGGTGAGATCGGTGGAGAGCTTTGGCGGCAACATCGGAAAAATTCGAGCCGAGGTGTACACGGAGGTCGTGTTGAATTGAGCTTGAAGATCAAGGGGCGAGCCTTTTTTAACGAGAGCGTCCACATCGGCCACCGCCACCAACAACCTGATTGCGTGATCTTTTTCAGGAATGGCAACCGTTAGCTGGTCCAAATCCATTGAATCGTCATTGTCAATGCTGCACCAGAGTAAATTTCGCAGATCTTGAATGCCCGCTCCGCTCTCCATGGCCGCTTGTTCGATGCCATGAAGTTGCTCAAGCGCCTCTTTGGAAATGTTTGGATTGAGCCCCCTTTCAAGCAAAGCTTGAGTGGACAAAAGAGCCAAATCTTCTTTTGAGAATTTCTTGTGTAAAGCCATGGTTTATTCTCTCGAATTGGTAGTATTTCACAGGGTACCATTTATTTTGAGTCTTTCGATTGATCCAACTCAAGGGCACAAACCGTGGGCTTTCCTTTTATTCGATTTGAATTTATTTGAACTAAAAACAATGACCCGACACCCAATAATGTGCATTGGGTCAACAAAGGGCAATGCATTTCAAAGTTGCAATGGAAGCCACTTTTCTGGCTTCTCACGAACCCTTCGGAGTGAGCTGTTGACAGCTGGGCATTCGTTTTGGTTTTTCCAATTCACGCAATTGAGCCTTAATAATTGATCATTTTTTTGACCAAATTATAAATATTTGGTTAAAATATTGACCAAATGATCAATTCCACTATACACCCTCTTTTAGAAAGACAACTGTTATTGCAACTGGGTAACAGGCTCAAGAGTTTGCGCAAAGCGCAAGGATTAGGAACAGTGGAAGTGGCCAAGCGAGCAAATTTAACCCGCAATACTCTCAGGTCCGTGGAGGCTGGTGACCCGTCTCCATCGATTGGTGCTTATGTTCGAGTCATGTCCGTTTTAGGCGTGAGCGCTGAACTTGCGCTTTTGGCTGGTGACATCCTGCACACGCCAACAACAAGTAAAGTAAAAACAAAGTCCCTTGCAAACACACCCATTGTTCAAGTCAAGGTTCTTGCTGACAGCGCAGGTCACCAACTCCAAGATCTCCAAAGCCTAGCGCTTCACGAAGCTGCCGTTGATTTGGTCAAAACAAAACCCGCGCTGCTCTTGAAAGCGCAAAAAACATTGAGGCATTGGCTTGAACATGGAGATGCACGATCTGCAGATTTATGGATTGCATGGGACAAAATTTTGAAAGAACATTCATGGCGACAGGTGCTGGGTCATACCAGAAGAGCTCAACAACTCAGACAAAGCTCACCTTTGGTCACCATTCTTCCTGACGCAAATCGTCAAGAAATATTAAAGCAGGTGAGCAGTCTGAAAAGAGGCTTGGTCCTCTCCAATGAATCTAAGGGCATCAAGACCTTAGAGTTTGAAGAGACATTCAAATGACTCGCGAAGAATTAGAACACATCATCAGAGCAATCGCTGAGGTCACTGGGCAGTATGAGTTTGTCATCATCGGGAGTCAGTCCATGCTGGGTGGAGTGCCCAACCCTGAAAGAATCTTCACAGTTTCCATGGAGGTGGATATATACCCTCTTCAGTCACCCGACTTGGCTGACAAAATTGATGGTTCAATTGGAGAGGGGTCTTTGTTTCATG
>CAIPII010000024.1 GCA_903865035.1 uncultured Burkholderiales bacterium
ACATCTTTTTTTAGTTCAACCTAAGCGTAGAACTCTGTCTGAAGGTTGATGTTGTTTCAACCTCTCTAGATGGAGTCGCACACCTTATGGGTGCGAGAAAAAAACATGTCCGATTCATTTGAAGTCGAGGCTTTGGCTATTGCTGAGCCCAATCAAAACCCACAACACAAAACCGAAGACGCTTTCGATCATGGTCTTGATCACGCGCATGAGCACGCTCATGCCAACGATCTAGAGCAAGTTCAAGTCCAAGGCTCCCACGACCCTGTACATGGTCTGGTTGAGCCCTTGATGGTCCACACACAGGAGACGCCCATGAACGCCTCAAACACAGCTGAAAAATCAAGCAAAGCAGCCAAACCTGCAAAGACTCCCAAGGCACAAGCTCTTGAAGGACAAGAGCCTGAAGAGCATTTGAGTGCCGAGCAGCCAGCGTCCTCAGAGGCCAAAGCGCCCAACCCCTTTCAAGCCTTGGGTCTTGCTCGCGAGTTGGTGGCTGCTGTTTTTGATTTGGGTTACACCGCTCCCACTTCGGTTCAAACCAAAGTGATTCCTTTGGCCATGAAAGATTTGGTCAATGGCAAGCACACCGATTTGATGGTTTCTAGTCAAACCGGTTCAGGCAAGACAGCGGCATTTTTATTGCCTGTGATCCATACCTTGTTGTGGCAAGCGAACGAAAAACAAAAAGCTGAGCAAAAAGCATTTGAAGCTTTGGTGGCTCAAGCCGAAGCCACTGGCGCACCTCCTCCAAAGCGTCCAAAGCGCAAGGATCCAACCAACGCTAGAAACTTTAAAGCGGCCACGCCTGGTGCATTGGTGTTGTGTCCAACACGTGAGTTGGCTCAACAGGTGGCTCACGACGCCATTGGATTGGTCAAGCATTGCAAGGGTTTGCGAGTTGCAACTGTCGTTGGCGGAATGCCTTACGCATTGCAAATTGCCAAGTTGCAAAACGCCGACTTGGTCGTGGCCACGCCAGGACGATTGATCGATTTGCAGCGTTCAATGCACATCAAACTCGAGGACGTGCAGTTCTTGGTGGTTGATGAGGCCGATCGCATGCTAGATTTGGGCTTCTCTGATGATTTGGCTGAGATCAATCAACTCACCATTGAGCGTCATCAAACTATGATGTTCTCTGCAACTTTTGCGCCTCGCATCCAAGCCTTGGCTGCTCGCGTGATGAGAGAGCCTCAGCGCATCCAAATTGATTCTCCTCAAGAGAAGCATTCCAACATCAAGCAATTGCTGTTTTGGGCTGACAACTCACAGCACAAGAGAAAATTGTTGGATCACTGGCTCAGAGACACAAGCATTGAGCAAGCCATTGTTTTCGCAAGCACACAAGTCGAGTGTGATGGTTTGGCCCAAGATTTACAACAAGTGGGCTTCTCCGCAGTAGCTTTGCACGGTGCATTGAGCCAAGGTCTTCGCAACAGAAGGCTCATGGCTTTGAGGAATGGTCAAGTTCAAATCTTGGTGGCCACCGATGTTGCAGCTCGCGGCATTGATGTGCCCTCCATCAGTCACGTCTTCAACTATGGCTTGCCCATGAAGAGCGAAGATTACACTCACCGCATTGGAAGAACTGGACGTGCAGGTCGTGATGGTTTGGCTGTGACTTTTGCTGAGTTCAGAGATCGCCGCAAGATTGGTGACATCGAGGCTTATACCCGTCAACCCATTCAATGCGAAGTGGTGCCCGGTCTAGAGCCCTCACAACGCAATGAGCGTCCACGTGGATTTGACGACAAGCGACGTGGCCCTTCATCCAACGCACGCCCAAGAGGCAGGTCTTTTGGGGGTGGCGGTGGCGGCTTTGGTGGTGGACATCGCGAAGGTGGACATCGCGAGGGCGGTTTTGCTGGTGGTCAGCGTGATGGTGGTTTTGGGGGTCAAGCGCCAAGAGAGCGTTCAGACCGTGATCATTCACATACCCATTCCGCTCCACGAGGCGGTGCGCCAGTGGTCAAGGTGGGCAAGCCTGCATTTGCCAAAAGCTTCAAGCCCAAAGCTCGTTGATATTCAAACACGAACTGCGCAAATTTGTGCGGTTCTTTGTTCGCCTTGGTGGTACACGCCTTCATTCAGAAGGTGATGTGCTTCCAAGCTGTGAAAGACCTTTAAGGGTTCTATCTCCTGGCTCAGTTTTTCAATACCCGGGTAACGGTTATTGGTGTCTGGATTGTCCTCGCACTTGCACTCAAGAATAAAGACACCACCTGGTTTGAGCGATTTTCGAAGTTGAGCATATAGTCTTTGACGAGTGCTGACACTGGGTTGAAAGAATATGCTGGCGATCAAATCCCAAGACTGAGACTGCAAGTCATATTGATTCAAATCTTGAATTTGATAATCGATTTCAACGCCTTTGCTTTGGGCCAAAGCAAGGGCTTTTTTACGTGCCTCTTCTGAAAAATCTAGGCATGTGACCTCAAAGCCCATTTGCGCCAAGAACACACCGTTGCGGCCCTCGCCATCGGCCAAACACAATGCACGTCCTTTGGGAGCGCGACTCCAATGTGAGCGCAAGTACGCATTGGGCTCCTGTCCATAAGCAAAAAAATCATCTTGGTACCTTTCGTTCCAGTACCTTGGATCGGTGTTGGGATGAGTTGAGCTTCTTTTTTTGTTCATGACAATGCTTCCATTCATGGGTGTTGCTTTTTATGTGCCCAGTCGCCATAAAGAGGTGATTTCATTGGCTCGGGCCTGGTGAAAAGGGTCTGTGGTGATTCTGGATTTGGGGTGAGATGCCACAACGCTGTGGCGCTCAATCAATCGAAGACCATGCAGAGCAATGCAGTCTTCAAGTTCACTGGGCGAGCGAAGTCCAAGCCTTTCAGCCAAGTCAGAGATGATGAGCCAACCCTCGCCCTGAGGCTTGAGGTGGGCTTTAAGCCCTGCCAAATAACCTTTGAGCATGTGTGAGCCTTCATCAAAGACAGCTCTCTCCAGCGGACTTCTTGCCTTGCCGGGAAGCCAAGGGGGGTTGCAAACGATCAAGTCTGCCAAACCCTCTGGAAACAAATCAGTTTGAATCAGAGTGCACTTCTCAATCAACCCCAGTCGTTGAAAATTATCCTTTGCGCAATCCAAACTCCTGCTCTCCAAGTCCGTGCAAACGACGTGCTGCATGCCTCGGGTTAGCAAAATGGCACTCAACACGCCAGTGCCCACCCCAATGTCAAAGACCATCTCCTTGGTCGAGGGCAAAGGTGCTTTGTAGACCAATTCAAGGTAATCTTTTCGGCTGGGAGCGAATACACCAAAATGAGGATGAATTTTTCCTGCGCTGGGACCAAGTTCGGAAATCGGCAAGCCATTTTTGAACCATTCGTAAGCACCAATCCAGCCCAGCAATTCTTTGAGAGACACTCTCCACGGTAGAGCTGCCTTTTCATTGAGGGGTTGAGTCTCGTGGCCCCAAACGTGTTGCAAAACGTCTCTCACCTGGGGTGCTTTGGGCAGGGCAATCGTGTGGTCCCCCTCAATTTGAATGCACAAACGGTTGAGCAACTGGTGCTGCTGCGTCAATTGGAGTCTGTGTGCATGAAATTGTTCGCTCAGACTTTTGCTCGTCTGTGTGCGATGAGCTTTTTTTCGAACTTCTACGCGTTTGGTCAACGCCACCAGCATTTGACGAGCCAAATGAAAATCACCCTGCCAAAGAAGTCCTTTGCCTTGCCTGGCCAATGACAAAGCCTCGTCAGCATTGCTTTGATCGCCAAGCACCACAAATTCAGTGGGACAGGCAATTGCGTTTTGGCTCTTCCAGTTAAAGGAGGCCTCTTGCGGGGCGTTCACGAAGCTGCTCTTGGTTGGGGAGCAGCAGCAATGATGCCTTTTTCTTGAAGAGCTTGGATTTGCTCATCATTGAGTCCGATTTCTCTCAAAGTCTCAATTGTGTGTTCACCGATTTCAGGGGCCAGATGAACTCGATTGGCAGGCGTACGGCTGAGCTTGGGAGTGGTACCAGGGACTTGGAGTTCAAAGCCATCGCGCAAGCAAATGCGCTCGATCATTCCACGCGCAAGGTAATGGGGGTCCTTTGCAATGTCGGCCACGGTGTAGATTTTTCCGGCAGGAACCTGTGCCTCGTCCAAAGTGAGCAACACTTCATCAATGCTTCTTTTAAGGCTCCAAGCTTCAATGGCCTGGTCAATTTCTTGAACCCTTTTGACCCGACCTGCGTTGTGCTCCAACTCAGGATCTTGTCCAAGATCATTTCGACCAATGGCGCTCATCAATCTTTTGAAAATGCTGTCACCGTTGCCAGCAATCAGTGCATAGCCACCATCCTTGCAGCGATAGGCGTTGGTGGGGGCAATGCCAGGCAGAGCACTGCCTGCTGCTTCTCGCACAATACCCTTGGCGCTGTATTCGGGCAGCAAGCTCTCCATGCAGTTGAAAACGGCTTCATAAAGCGCTATGTCAATGACTTGACCCAGTCCCGAGCGCTCACGCTCAATGAGACACATCAAGATGCCAATGACGCCGTGCAACGCGGCCAATGTGTCCCCAATCGAGACGCCTACTCGAACGGGTACACGAGAAGGTTCTGCAGTCAGGTGGCGCATTCCACCCATGGCCTCGGCTATGACTCCGAAACCAGGCTTGTCTTTGTATGGGCCAGTTTGCCCATAGCCACTGATCCTGAGCACGATCAAGCGTGGATTCAGTGCCGCCAGCTCTTGAGGGCCCATACCCCAAGACTCAAGGGTGCCAGGTCTAAAATTTTCGATCAACACGTCCGCACCCTTGAGGAGCTCGCGCACAATGTCTTGGGCTTGGGGCTGCTTTAAATCCAGTGCCAATGAGCGCTTGTTGCGAGATTGGACTTGCCACCAAAGCGAGGTGTCGCCTTGCATGATTCTCCACTGGCGAAGCGGGTCACCCCCCTTGGGTGACTCAACTTTGATCACATCCGCTCCAAACTCAGCCAGTGTTTTTGCCGCAAACGGTCCTGCAATCAATTGCCCAAGCTCAACGACTTTGATCCCCTTTAGGGGACCTGTTAAAGCTTGGGAATGGGTCATTGGTGCATTGCTTGCTGAGTTGGGTGAAGGAGTGGATGAGCGGGTCATTGATGGGAGAGGCGAAAGATAGGGTTGAATCCACTGCAAGTGTACCCAACTCCGCCGACTTTGATGACACTTGAGGACGGCTCGCTGTGTAAAAAAATATTCAGTTTGAATGGGGTTTGAAACGCTGCTTCAACCACTTTAAAAAATACAAAAGCAGCATAGAGCCCAAAAAATCCCCAGTGAACATGACCCAAGTCTGCTCGCTCCAATCTTCTCCCGCGAGGTCAGCCCACAAGTACCAAAATTGGTGCATCAAGGTGTTCAAAAGAGAGCAAATGAAACTCATCTGCAACAAATCCCTCCATTTCAAAGCCTCTAATGTGTCTGGAATGCCCAATCCTTTCATGCCGATGAACCTTGCCAAATAGGGTGCAAAACCTGAAATCATCGCAGTCACCATGATGATATTGACGCCCAAGTTGTCATGAACTTGAAGCCCCAAAATCATTGAAGCCAAGCTGATGCCAATTGCACCCCATAGGCTGCAAGTGAGCACCAAGACCAGTCGCATACCGGTTGGCAAATAAACCCAAGTTGCAGCCCATGAAAAGTGAAGTGCAGAAAATAAAATCTGATTGACCCAATAAGAGGACCAATAAAGGGCTGCACAAATCAGTACAACTTTTATCGATTGAGTTATGCTTAGCTTGTCGATGGGGTCTGACATTTGTGCTGGGCTAAGAAGGGGTTGGATTCACAGACAGGAAACGGCTTGAATGGAGTTTAAAAAGACCCAATTGTTTTTTTCTTTGAGGCAGTGATTGGTCAATCCAAAAATAAGACTCAGTTTAGGAGTGTTTGATGAACTTCAGATTAAGCACTAACCCTTTGTTTCTGAAAAAGAAAATGAAGAAAACAGGTGACGGCCATTGTCTTAAAAGACTTTAATTTGATAAGTATATGATCTTAGAGCAATTATTACTCAAAGTGCAGCAGGGGTTGATGTGAAATTGAGCTTGGCGTTTTTGGCCATTTATTTTTTATTTTTGTGGCTCGGTATGAGCGCCAAAACCACCGAACTCAAGGGCAGGTGGTGGTTTTTCTTGCGCGCTTTTTTCCCAAATTGGAAGTTCTTTCACGCCCTGGGGATGGCGCCACGGTTGTATGTGCACTTCAAGCGACGAGAACCAGTGGGTGAGCATGAGGGCGATTGGTCCGATTGGTTGTTGGTCTACCCAAGGGTTCAAAGGCGCGTGTTGCATGTCTTTCACAATCCCGAGGTGAATTTGCGTTTGGGATACCAAAATTTGGTGGAACACTTGGTGGCGGACCTGAACGCTTTGCCAGAGGGTGCAGATGCAAGTGTGTTGGTGACTTATCAACTGGTTGAGAGATTGGCAGGCGATGCATTGAGGGTTTACAAGTCTGGGGATGAGCAGTTGATGTTCCAATTTGAAATCAGAATGGAAGATCCGTTGCTCAACCGACCCAGTGAGTGCTTGAGAAGCGAGGTCATGCTCGTCTCAAGGGAGATGGTGCTATGAGTGCAGATCTCGCCCTTCGATTGATTGAATGTTTATTGGGTTGGAGCATATTGCTTCAAACCTTTGAGTACTTCAAATTGGTCCATTCTTTTGAGGCAAAGTCTGTCTGGGATTGGTCACTTCTCAGGCAAGAGATGCCACCTTTGCCTGGCTCGATTTTGAGTACCTTTGACGTTGCATTCGATCCAAAGCGTGGTCAATCGGCGTTGCTCTTTGTGAGACTGGTTGCGAGCCTGTGTTTGATGGCCGGATTTGGACTTGGTTTTTTCATCCCGAGCTTATTTGTGCTTCAAGTGATGCTTTTGTTTCGCTTTCGAGGCGCATTCAATGGGGGAAGTGATTTCATGACTTTGGTGGTCCTCAGTGGACTTGTGATCCATTTGGGCTTGGCACATTCGCCTTGGTCTGTCTATGCTGCGCCTGCTGGGCTGGGCTACATAGGAATTCACTTGCTGAGTTCGTATTTCGTCTCAGGATGGGTCAAACTCAAACGCCCAGAGTGGAGGCGCGGGCATGCGATGATCATTTTTCTGGATGCAGGTGTGTACGGCCCTTTGCCTGAGAACAGCATCTTTCGCAGGCCCAAAGTTGCCATTTTGTGCAGTTGGTCTTTTATCATTTGGGAAGGGCTGTCCCCACTCTCTCTCTTGGGGCTGGATGTCGCATTGGCTTATGCTAGCGTTGCATGCGTTTTTCATTTTTTGGTTTTTTGGTTTTTTGGTTTGAACCGTTTCTTTTGGGCTTGGTTGGCTGCATTGCCTTCTCTTTTGTATTGGTCAGGTCGTATTTTTTAAAGGTTAGGACGCAAAATGACACCTCATACCCCTGAGTGGTTTGATCGCATGTACAACAATCGCTTGTTGGTACCCAATTCGATGGAGCACATGGTGCGATGGAAGCAAGACTCTTTAGCGATTTTGAATGATCCCAATGTCACCAGGCACGAAGCGAGGTATGCAAGTGGCCCCTTTGCACTTTTGGATGTTTATCCTGCACCCAAAGCGCAGCATCTAGACGATGTTGCCGATGAGCTGGCTCCCGTCATCGTTTTTATCCACGGCGGCTACTGGCGTGCTTTGCACAAAGAGGACCATGCTTTTTTGGTGCCTGCCTTTCACGCTCTGAGGGCATGCACTGTGATGGTGAGTTACGACTTGTGTCCTCAAGTGAGCATGAAGGACATTGCCATTGAAATGGTTCAAGCCTTGGTTTGGGTCTTTGAAAACATTCAAAAATTTGGAGGCAATCGGCGAAAAATTCACGTCATGGGGCACTCTGCTGGAGGACATCTTTCTGCACTTTTGATGACGACAATTTGGACCGCCGTGAAAAAAGGTCTACCTGCCGATTTGATTCATTCTGCGCTTTCGATTTCAGGCTTGTTTGAGCTTGAGTCCATTCGACAAACCCCTTTTCTTGCTCAAGACCTAAGGCTCGATCCAAACAGTGCCTGTGCTTTGAGCCCAGCTTGGATAGAAGCGCCACATAAAGGTCAGCTCACTGCAGTGGTTGGGGGCTTAGAGAGTGAGGAGTTCATTCGACAAAACCAACTCATTCAGGCAGCATGGGGTGCTGGTGTGGTGCCGGTTTGTGAGAGTTTGCCAGGATTGAATCATTTCTCGATTTTGGAGAGCCTGCTTGACTTCAATGGCCCATTGTTCAAGCACACCCAAGACATGCTCATGAAAGTTTAGATCGAGCACTCACACCTTGCTTTCGAGTTCGAGCAAATGTTGTTTTCTGTTGAGCCCTGCAGAATATCCCCTAAGCGTGCCGTCTGATCCTATGACTCGGTGACAGGGTATGAAAATGATCAACGGGTTTTTGGCAACTGCGCTCGCCACGGCTCGAGTCGATTGAGGGCGTTCGATTTGGAGTGCAAGCTCTGCGTAACTGACCCTTTGACCACTGGATAGTTCTCTCAAGGCCTGCCAAGTGATCCTTTGAAACTCGCTTGCCTGCTCAAGTTGTAGAGGCAGATCTGCTGGGTTTGGATTTGAATTTGCAAAATAGCTTTTTAGCCAATCGCTTGCATCTTGGTGAATACCATGTTGACTTGCAACGGGCGAGTGCAGGGCTTGAGGATTCAAGTTGGGTTGATCGATGAACCAAGCGCCAACCAAGTGTTTGGGCGATGCCCAAATGATCATTTCTCCAAGAGGTGTAACGACCCTAGACTGAGAGAGTGAATTTAAGGTATTCATTCAAAATTTGGATCCTCAGGTGAACTTGTGTGTTCAGGTGATTTGACCACAACAAAAAAGACTTGAACAGGGGCTGGAGCAGAGGTCATGATCCCCGAATTCGGGGTGCAATTGGCTCGCATTACCCTCTACAATCTCTGTCATGAACATCAATCCATTGGTATTTAAAGCCTACGATATTCGAGGTGTTGTCCCCACACAAATCGACGAGGAATTTGCCCTTCGCTTGGGCTTTGCTTTTGGTCGTGCGGCTCTTTTGGCGGGTGAGTGTGAGGTTTGTGTTGCAAGGGATGGTAGGCTCAGTGGCCCAGCTTTGATGGCTGCGCTATCCAAAGGCTTGTCACTCAGTGGTGTGCAAGTCCTCGATCTCGGCATGTGCACCACACCCATGCTCTACTTTGGCGCGAGCACACTGTGTAAAAGTGGTATTCAAATCACGGGTAGTCACAATCCCAAAGATTACAACGGCTTTAAGATGGTTTTGGCTGGTAAAGCCTTGTATGGAGACGAAATCCAAGCCTTGCGCACTGGCATGCTCAATGATTTGGACACAGATTTCGAGTCTTTTGCCCAAAAGGCACTGGCGCCCAAGCCCATCGACATAGTGCCTGCCTATAAGGAGGCCATATGCAGCACCATTGGGCTTCATCGTCCCATGAAAATTGTCATTGACTCTGGCAACGGCGTTGCAGGTGCCACCGCTCCTGATATTTTCAGGCAACTCGGTTGTGAAGTCATTGAGCTCTTTAGTGAAGTAGATGGTCATTTCCCAAACCATCATCCTGATCCCAGCAAGCCAGAGAATTTGAAAGATTTGATCCAAGCAATTGCAAAGTACGATGCCGAAATTGGTTTTGCCTTTGATGGGGATGGTGACCGCTTAGGAGTGGTCACCAAGGAGGGTGAAAACATCTTTCCTGATCGGCAAATGCAGCTCTTTGCAAAAGATGTTCTCTCTAGGGTGCCGGGTGGAAAAATCGTTTTTGATGTGAAGTGTTCACAGCGTTTGGGACCTTGCATAAAAGCCCTTGGCGGCGAGGCTGTCATGTACAAGACGGGTCACTCTTTGATCAAAGCCAAGATGCGTGAGATTGATTCTCCCCTGGGCGGAGAGATGAGCGGACATATTTTCTTCAAAGAGCGCTGGTTCGGTTTTGACGATGGCACTTATGCCGGTGCTCGCTTGCTTGAAATTTTGAGTCAAGCTTCTCATGCAAGTGATGTTTTAAATGCATTGGAGGGTAGCTTCTCGACGCCAGAGCTCAATGTGGCGATCAAAGAGGGTGAGTCCACCAAGCTGATTCAAGGCTTGATCGATGTCGTTCAG
>CAIPII010000025.1 GCA_903865035.1 uncultured Burkholderiales bacterium
GCTGTTCTTGCAACGCCTAGACGGTGCAGCACCCATTACTTCACACATCGCCCCGGCAAAAGCCAAGACCGCGGCTTTGGGTCGACGCGAGAGCAAGATGTACGAAGACATCATCAACAACGGCAGAACCTCATTTTTGAGCGCCCCCGAGCTCGAAGGCATGCTCGAAGGCGGAGTGCCCATCACCATCGAGGGCCAAGTCATTGGCGCCGTGGGCGTGAGTGGTGTGAAATCAAGTGATGACGTGGCCATTGCCCAAGCCGGCATCAACGCTTTGACAAACGCCTAAATCGATCGGATTGTCAAACCCGATTCATTGCAAGTGAGAGGGATCGCACCTCACGCTCAGTAGGTCAGTCTCTCGGGCCTGATTTCTTGCAAAATGGTGGTGGCAATTTCCTCAATGCTCTTGTGCGTGGTGGAGAGCCAGCGTATGCCCTCACGCCTCATCATCGCCTCTGCCAGCGAGACCTCTTGGCGGCAGTTGGCCATGCTCGCGTACTGCGAGTTGGGTCTTCTCTCGTGCCTGATCTCGCTCAAGCGCTCTGGGTGAATCGTCAAACCAAACGTTTTGTGAATGTGCTTTTTGACTGCGGGGGGCAGCTGATTGCGCTCGAAATCCTCCGGAATCAAGGGGTAATTGGCCGCCTTTAAGCCATGCTGCATGGCCAAATAAAGTGAGGTGGGTGTTTTGCCACTGCGACTCACCCCCACCAAAATCACATCCGCTTGCTCCAAGTCGCGATTGAGTTGCCCATCGTCATGGGACAAGCTGAAATTGATGGCTTCAATTCGGTCGTGATACTCTTTGCTTTTGCTCACATCGGAGAATCGACCCACTCGGTGGTGAGATTTGATGCCCAGCTCTTTTTCCAAAGGATTCACAAAGGTGCCAAACATATCGAGCAACATGCATTTGCAGTTGTTTTGAATGACTTCGAGCACCTCCATGTTCACCAAGGTGGTAAAGACGATGGGTTTTTGTCCCTCTAGTTCAGCAATTTGATTGATCTGACGCACCGCTTGATGGGCTTTGTCAACGGTATCGACAAAGGGCAGCCTCACGTGACGGGGCTTGAACTCAAATTGCGCCAAGATCGCATTGCCAAAGGTCTCTGCGGTGATCCCTGTTCCGTCAGAGATGAAAAAAACGCTGCGATGTGACATATTTTGAGTCCTGACTCAATAAAAAAGGGCCCTTGGCTCAAATAGAGCAATAGACCAAGCCTAAAATGCAATCATTATGCATCTGAGTGAATGCGTGTTTACACCAACTTTCATGTGCAGAATCGGTTTTTCGTTTTTCCGTGCCTTGATGCACAACTCTATCAATGGAGAATGAGTCAATGTCTTCCCTCTTCAGCGCCCATGACTTGGTGGTTCCTTTCGAAAAATTAAGGATGACGGATGTAGAAGCCGTTGGAGGGAAAAACGCAAGTCTTGGGGAGATGATCTCTCAACTCCCCCAAGGGGTCAAAGTACCCACCGGGTTTGCAACCACTGCACACGCCTTTCGCAGTTTTTTGGCACATCAGTCCTTGGACCAACGGATCAAAGACCGTTTGTCCACGCTTGACACCGAGGATGTCAACGCTTTGGCCCAAGCGGGTCAAGAAATTCGGCACTGGATTGAAGCACAACCTTTTCCCAAGGATCTTGAGACAGGCATTCGCGAAGCTTTTGCGCTACTAGATGCTGGGGCACACGGATCTTATGCCGTTCGCTCCTCGGCCACGGCTGAGGATTTGCCCGACGCCTCCTTTGCGGGCCAACAAGAGACCTTTCTCAACGTGACGGGCATTGAGGAAATTTTGGCCAAAATGAAAGAGGTGTTCGCGTCCCTGTACAACGACCGGGCCATCAGTTACCGCGTTCACAAAGGTTTTGAGCACTCTCAAGTGGCTTTGTCCGCTGGGGTGCAGCGCATGGTCAGATCTGACCTCGGTTCTGCTGGAGTCATGTTCACACTGGACACCGAATCGGGTTTTGAGGACGTGGTCTTCATCACCTCAAGCCTAGGCCTTGGTGAAACGGTGGTGCAAGGCGCAGTGAACCCTGATGAGTTCTACGTTCACAAACCCATGCTCAAAGCAGGCAAGAAAGCCATCATTCGCCGCTCCTTGGGCTCAAAGTTGGAGCAAATGGTCTTTGCAACTGCCCAAGAGCATGCTCAAAGCGGACGCTTGGTCAAAACCATTGAGGTTCCAACGGAACAACGCAACAGATTCTCACTCACTGATACTGAGGTTGAGACACTCGCACACTATGCGCTTGCCATTGAAGCCCACTACCAAAGACCCATGGACATTGAATGGGGCAAAGATGGCTTGGATGGACAAATCTACATTTTGCAAGCCAGACCTGAGACGGTTAAGAGTCAACAAAAGGGGCAAAAAGAGTTTCGCTACAAGCTCCAAGGCACGAGCAGCATCTTGGCCGAGGGACGCGCCATTGGACAAAAAATTGGAGCTGGCCCCGTTCGTTTGGTGCAAAGCATCGCAGAAATGGACCAAGTCAAGCCTGGTGACGTTTTGGTAACAGACATGACGGATCCCAACTGGGAGCCGGTCATGAAACGAGCCAGTGCCATTGTCACCAACCGTGGCGGCAGGACTTGTCATGCAGCCATCATTGCCAGAGAGCTTGGCATTCCAGCAGTGGTCGGTTGTGGCAATGCCACCGATGTGTTGACCCAGGGTGCACTGGTCACCGTGAGTTGCGCTGAGGGTGACACGGGCCTCATTTATGACGGACTTTTAGAGACAGAAATCATTGAGGTGCAACGCGGCGAGATGCCACCCATTGACACCAAAATCATGATGAATGTTGGCAACCCTCAATTGGCTTTTGATTTTTGCCAATTGCCCAACCAAGGCGTTGGACTTGCTCGTCTAGAGTTCATCATCAACAACAACATCGGCATTCACCCCAAGGCCATCCTTGAGTATCCCAACGTGGACAGCGATCTCAAAAAGGCTGTCGAATCCGTTGCCCGTGGACATGCCTCCCCCAAAGCTTTTTATGTCGACAAAGTCACCGAAGGCGTGGCCACCATTGCGGCGGCCTTTTGGCCCAAGCCCGTGATCGTGAGGCTGTCAGACTTTAAATCCAACGAATACCGCAAACTCATTGGCGGCAGTCGCTATGAACCTGAGGAAGAAAACCCAATGCTGGGCTTTAGAGGTGCAGCGCGTTATTTGTCTGCTGACTTTGCCGAGGCGTTCTCCATGGAGTGCGAGGCATTGGTGCGCGTGAGGTCCGAGATGGGGCTGAGCAACGTGCAGGTGATGGTGCCCTTTGTGAGAACACTTGGGCAAGCTCAAAAAGTCACTGAGCTTTTGGCTAAAAATGGCTTGGTGAGGGGCAAAGATGGACTCAAAATCATCATGATGTGTGAGGTCCCGAGCAATGCCGTTTTGGCTGAACAGTTCTTGGAGTATTTTGATGGCTTCTCCATCGGATCCAATGACTTGACCCAACTCACACTGGGTCTGGATCGCGACTCAGGGCTTGAGTTACTGGCCAAAGATTTTGATGAGCGTGATCCCGCTGTACAAGCCTTGTTGACCAGAGCCATCGATGCATGTTTGGCCGCCGGTAAATACGTGGGCATCTGTGGGCAAGGGCCATCGGATCACCCAGACTTCGCACGTTGGTTGGTCAATGCCAACATCAGCTCAATCTCACTGAATCCCGATAGCGTCGTTGCCACTTGGCTGGACTTGTCAAAGTCTTGAAAACCCAAGATTCAATGCCTCAATCCTTTAGGCATTGAATCAAAACCAATTGCAACGATTCGCGGGTGAGTGGCTTGGTGCAAAATTCATTCACCCCCACCTCCTTGCACCTCATTTGATCCTCAAGAGCAAAGGAAGCCGTCAACGCAATGATGGGTATTGGTTTTAAATGCGGGTGCTGGGCTTCCCATGTGCGAATTTTCAAAGTGGCCTCAAAGCCGTCCACTTTGGGCATGTGGCAATCCATCACAATGGCGTCAAACTCTTTCTCTGTGAATTGATCAAACGCCTCTTGTCCGTTGCTTGCAATTGAACAATTGCAGCCCAAGGAGGACATGAGCGCAGAATACACAGATTGAATGATGGGGTTGTCCTCAGCGAATAAAACCCTGAGTCCAGCCAAGGGTCGCTCTTGATCAGGTGCTGCGACTTGAGGGGTGTTTTCGTTGGATGGCTCATCAGAAATGGATTGCACAACTTGAGTTTGCACTGGCAACTCCACCGTGAAGCTGCTACCCATGCCAATGTCACTTTTAACGGTGATGTGTCCCCCCATCAAATCCACCAATTGCTTGCTGATGGTCAGTCCCAAGCCCGTTCCACCAAAGGCACGATTTTGAGATGAGTCGGCTTGAAAAAAGGGCTGAAACAGCCTTTCTATTTCATGCTGTTTGATGCCAATGCCCGAATCCTCAATGATGATCTTGAGTACGTGCTCAAGATCATTTGAATCGCAAGACATCAACTCAACACGCAAGCCAATGAAACCATGCGCAGTGAATTTGATGGCATTGGCCAAGAGATTGGTGACCACTTGAGTGAGTCTGAACGCATCCACGTAAACCCAAGTGTGCGTTGGCAACAGCACTTGAACACTCAGATCAAGAGATTTGGCGTTGGCCAATGGTCTAAAGAGCTCCACACATTCAGCAAAAACCTCATGAGGGTCGACCAACTCCTCCTTGATTCGAATGGAGTGAGCGTCCATTTTTGACAAATCCAAAATGTCATTGAGCAACTTGATCAAATGAACACCCGCTTTTTGAATCAACTCAAGAGTCTTGAGCTGCTCAGCAGAAGGACCCTCATGAATCAACAACTCACAAGCAGCCACAATTCCGCTCACAGGTGTTCTGAGCTCATGACTCATGTTGGCCACAAAACTGGCACGCATTTCACCCTCAGACTGATTGAGTCTTTCTTGAAGGATGCTTTGAGTGAGTTTTTTGTACATTTTTTGAATCAAAAATGCAGCCACAGTCAAACAAAAAATCCCAAGCAACAAATTCAAAGCCAAGATGTATAAAGAATGAGACCAAGTGTTTTTGATTTCATTTGGATTGATCTCAATGCGTGCCTCAAGTGCTAAGTGAACAGATTTATTGAGCACATCAAGGGATGCTTTGGATTTCATTCTCCCTTTCGTGTCCTCCACTTGGGTGATGTCAAATCCAGTCCATAGCAAATGCAGTTTGAGCCCGTAAGAGTTCAGCACATCCTGCATCAAATCATCCACCCAACTGGGGTTTACAACCCCCACCACTGCACCCAAATACAGTCCATCCACGCTGTGCATGGGCAAGACCCTGCAGGCCATGACAACTTTGTTTTTAATCACCACACTTGACTGAGGCGCATCCGAAAGACTTGATCTGGCTTTATTGAGGGCTTGAGCAAAGTCCATTGGCAAATCCAATGAAGGCGCATAAGACTGCGGCTCGTCTTTTGCATTGAAGACGATGAGGTTGCGAACAGCAGACGTCTTGAATGGCCTGTCTTGGAGGAGGATTTGGGGATCTATTTTCTTGACGTGAGATTGACTCAAATAGATTTGGCGAGCAAAGTTAAGCCGTTCATCCAAATACAGAACTTGACCCTCCAAGTTGGAGAGCACCATGCGCTCGACCGCTTTGGCCTCGGTGAGTTTGCCACTGAGCTCTTGCTCGCGAATGCTGGACATGAACAACAAACCCATCATGATCATGATCATCACCACCATCATGAGACCGGCCCAAAGCAGAAAGATCCTGAATCTCTCTACCTTGCCGATGGACTTTTGTGTTGCATTTGACATGGGGTTGAACTAGAGCGATGTGTATCCGGCTTTGAGCATGCGCTGAGACACGGTCGGCGCAACATCATTGAGCGCACTGAAGGGTGTTTTTTCACCATTCATGCCCTGAAAAACGGCAACTCCAAGCTCTTCAACGTTGATGGCATCCCACTGCGCAATGATCGGTCTCCAGTCTGCGTTGATGTATTTTAATTGTTGGGCCAACAACGCCAATTCAGGCATTTTCTGACTCAAGCTAGGATCTTTTACCGTGGACAACCGAGCGGGCAAGCCTCCCAATTGACAAACGGCTTTGTCCTGTGCTTTGCTCGTGAGCCATTGAATGAGGAGAAAGGCCGCCTCAGGATTTTTGGCATGACTGGCCACGGCCAAACCCAGCCCACCAGACTCTGAAGAATGCACGAGTCCTTTGGGATGAAGCGCAAATGCAAATTTCTCTTTCAATTTTCGTGAAGCTTGTTTGTTGATCAAGCTAAAGATCAAGGTTGAATCGATGTACAGGCTCGACTGCCCTTGAATGAATGAATCAACCATTTCCCCTTGGCCAAAGTAGGCAATGTCACTGGGCCCAGTATCCTTGATCAACTTCAATGTTTGAAGCGCCTCAACACCCTCAGGCTGATCAAAAGCACATCTCCAATGATCGTCAAAAACTCGTCCGCCAAGCGGGTTCAAATGGAGCAACCAAGCGTGCACGCACTGGTGTCCTGATTTACCGCGTGAGGTCAAAGCACCCATGTTGGATTTGTCTTTGAGCAAGGGTAACAAAGCAGTGAGTTGAGAATAAGTTTGGGGAGGCAAGAGCCCCAAACGATCGAACACATCGCGACGATAGGCCATGATGGAAGTCTCTGCACCATAGGGCAGCCCATACAGCCTAGCACCCTCCCCAGCCAAGTACCCTTTGGGGCCTCCTACCAAACCAACATTTTCAACAAAGGCAGGGACCAAATCCTGGAAATCGTAATGGGGGTCACTCAATTTGGGGTTGGCAAAAAACGGCTGCAACTCTTGAATGAGCCCTTTTGCCACATATTCGGTTTTCCACATGCTGATGTAGCTGAGTACATCGTAGTCCGACTGCGGCCGATGGAGTTGTCTGAGCTGCTTGCCCTTGATGTGCTCCATGTCCACTCGGTCCAGCTCTACTTTAATGCCCGTCTCGCGAGTAAAGAGACCAATCAACTCAATCATGGCATCCAAATGAGGGTGCGCGGGCACGCTCATCACAACAGTTTGTCCCTTGAACTGCGTGTAATTTGGACCTGAGCTGGACGACTTTGAAATTGCATGGGCTTGAGAAAATCCCAAACCCAGCATTGCCAACAAGTCTCTTCTCAACATTGATGAACTCCGTTGTGACTTGAGGGCACCGTATCGCACTGACTTAACCCAAAGCCCTCAAACAAGCATGACAGCTCCTCAGGCGTCACCTCAAAAGTGAAGGGATCTGCTCGGGCTTGACCTGCCATGAACAAAAGCAGTCTTGCCGCGAGCTCCGCATTGGCCAAAGCCTCAAAGACGTCTGACTCAAGTGGAATTTTATTCATACTTTATGATTTATAAATAACAAAATCAACGACAAAAAATAGTACTTTTAAATTAATAATATCATCATATCACCATTTGGGTTTCAATCAAGTGCTCACATCCCGCCTTTTCACAAAGGTTCTTAGCCGTTCAGTGAAGATGCTGAGCCCATTACAGGCGAGATTGAAAGTCGAATTTGAGCCAACCTTACTTATGAAGGAAGCCTGGTGGGTGGAATAACTCCCTGACAGAGGTCAGCAGGTGATGACACAAGACGCGCGGAGCTTTTCAGCCAGTCTTGATCAAGCAAGCTGGCTTGGGTGATGCAATGCCGTCAAGCCGTCAAGCGTAGCTTGCTTTCAAGTCTGGGGTGACGGTGATGGTTTTGCCTACACTGGCTTTGTAAGTGCTCGAGGCGACAGTGTCCAAATAAACGTATTCGCCTTTCACGCTATCAAGCGTAAAGGTCATCATCAAATAACCTCTGGACTTGGCATCCATGTAATTCAAATCGTCAATGATTCCATAGCTCTTACCGTTACCATCCGACCATTGCTTGCTGTTGACACTTCCGTCGAGGGCGGAAGCAATACTAGACAAACCCAATGATTCAAATCCTGGCGAGGTCACTGAACTGCCAGCAAATTCAACACCAACCTTTTGCCCCTTGAGCGTGGTCAATTGAGAGAACCATGCGTTGTGAGAATCACCAGATAGAGCAATTAAAGGCTTATTCAAAGCTTGAATGGATTGCAACACCAACTCTCGGTTCAAGGGATAGCCGTCCCACGAATCCAAGTTGTAAGGAAGCTTGGGATTCATTGATGGATCGAGCAAGGCACTTTGCGTAGCAGTCAATGTGCCGCCTTGAGCAGCAGTCATTTTGGCGGTCAAATAGTCCGTGACCGCCTTTGAAAAACTGGCCAAGTTGGCGGCGGAGGGATTCACGTAAGCCGAACCCAAGGGAGTCAATATACTGGCTGGCCACCAAATTTTAGCCATGATGTCTTGATTACCCAAAACTTGCCACTTGGCGCTCGAAGAAGCAAAGCCCTTTTGCAACCAATCCAATTGCGTGGCACTGATCATGGTTCGTGAGACGTCTGAGCCAGTCAACAAGCCCGTGATATAGGGCTGATAGTCTGCCACTGATGTTGCCGTTCCGTAATTGGCATACTGTTGCACACGCCCTTCCATGCGAGTGTCAAGCATGTGAAGAGACAGAATGTTTGCAAAATCAAAGCGGCGATAAATCTTGAAACGATTTGCCACATCTAGGGGGTCATTGCGGTTGGGCAGCCACTCGTGATAGGCCTGAGCGGCATTGTTTTTTCTGACGGTCCAATCCCCTTGGGTCTTCGGGTCGTGGTTCTCAGCACCCGTCAAAAATGAATTGTTTGCAAACTCGTGGTCGTCCCAAACGGTGATCCATGGCATCGAAGCGTGCAAGATCTGCAAATTGGGATCGCTTCGGTATTGAGCATAACGTGTCCTGTAATCGTCCAAGCTGACGATGTCATTTGCTGGAGTGGCCACGCGACCAATCGAAGCAGCAGAATAGCCGCCTAGTAAATTGGTATTTCCAAATTTAGTAGGGTCTGATCCGTACTCGTAAATATAGTCCCCCAAGTGCACAGCAAATTGAGCGTCAGACTTTGCAGCCTCTGCATAGGCGTTGAAAAATCCAGCAGAATAAAGAGTGCATGAGAAAACTGCCAACTTCACTTGCTTGGCATCAGCACTTGGCATGGTTCTGGTCTTGCCCACACCCGAACGGTACACATCACTAGAGAAGCGATAAAAATAGTCGCTCCCCGCATTCAAACCACTCACTGTCACTTTTACGGTAAAACCAAGCGCAGGATTTGAAGTTGTTGTTCCTGACTTGACGACATTGTTGAAACCATTATCGGTTGCGACTTCATATTTCAAAGGAACTGGGTTGTTGGCCAAGGACAGATCGGCGTATTTGGCATGCGTCCATAATACGATCCCATCCAAGGATGGGTCTCCACTTGCGACTCCGTAATTGAAGTTGACCATTGGAGACGAGGAACTGCCACAAGCAGACAAGGCTCCACCGCTTGCTATGGTTGCTGATACGGTGGACACCTTGATGATGAAATCACGCCTTGATGGGTTTGACATGTTGAGCAACTCCTGAAAATATTTCAGCAGACGTTACATGGCGGTCGTGAAGATTAGATGACACACCCGCAAATGAATTTTCAAGGGGTTGGACAACGGCTCAAAAAGTCATTCAACTCGCCAAAATGAAGTTTTCTGGGGAGACCAGAGCCATTAACAAGTAATTTTCTAGGCCCTAAAAAACAAAAAGCCCATCTGGAATGGGCTTTTTGCAAAATCAAACTGGGGTGGCTGATGGGGCTCGAACCCACGACAACAGGAATCACAATCCTGGACTCTACCAACTGAGCTACAGCCACCAAAGATCTATATTATATATTCAATCCTTGAAGAAAATCAAATTCTGGAGTCAAAACCGATTCGATTATCGAACTGCAATCGGATTGGGAGCCGTGATTTTGACGTTCAAACCCGATTTCAAATGCTCATAGTAGGCCTCGCTCTCAGCATCAGCCAGCCATTGACCCAATTGGGCTTTTTCGCGTGTTCGATCCGCACTCATGACCTCTGAGGGCTCAACCTTGAGTACTTTGACAACGGCATAACCCTCTTGCCCCAAATCGATACCATTCCAAGCTGGCTCTCCTGCCTTGAGGGGCGTTCTCAGAACCGCTTCGATCAATTTAACGGGATATTCTTTGCTTTTTTCACGAGAAACAACCACCTCCTTGGGCAATTGAGCCTGCTCTGGATGCGCTTTCCAAGCGTCTAATTTGGCCTTTCCAGCCTCTTTGGCCAAGGTCAGAGAGCGGTCTTGCTTCCACTGGAGCTCAACCGAAGCTTTCACCACATCAAAATCCAACGTTTTGGCAGGCTTGTACTCTTTGATTCTCGCAGCCACCAATGTGTTGGGAGCCACTTCCACAGCCTGGGTGTTGTGCTTTTTCTCGATCACATCGGGCGAGAAAACGGCCTCCAAAAATTTGGGGTTCTTCATCCAATCCGCGCCAGACATGGCCTTGGGATCAGGAGACTTGTTCAAAGGGTCAAACGTTTCGATGTTGAGCTTGAGTTTTGAAGCAGCTGGCTGCAAAGAGTCCGGTTGTTCATATACCAAATTGGTGAAAGATTCTGCAACCTCAGCAAATTTCTTTTGCGCTTGCTCACGACGCACTTGTTTTTCGATTTCAGCTTTTGCGGACTCAAAACTCTCGACCTTGGGCGTCTTGATGTCAGTCACCTTGATGATGTGATATCCAAATTCGCTCTCAACCAAGTCAGAAATTTGATCCTTCTTCATCGCAAAGGCCGCGTCTTCAAACGCCTTGACCATTGCACCTTTGGCAAAGAAGTCCAAGTCTCCTCCTTTGGCTGCAGAGCCAGGATCTTGAGAGTACTTTTGTGCAAGGGCTGCGAACTGATTGGGTGACTTTTTCAACTCATCAAGCACCGATTGTGCTTTGGCTTTGACAGCGGCCTTCTCAGCGTCAGTCATGCTTTTGTTGGTGGTGAGCAAAATGTGGCTGGCGCGACGCTCCTCTTGTGCGCTGGACTTGGCAATATTTTGCTCGTAATAGGTTTTCAAATCAGCATCGGCCAAAGTGATTGATTTTTGCACTTGCTGCAAATTCAAAACCAAATACTCAATGCTGGCTTGCTCAGGGGATTGATAATTTTGACTGTGCTCTTTGTAATAAGCCATCAACTCATCGTGACTGGGTTTGAGATTGGCCAAGACATCAGAGGGCAAAAAACGCACAATCTGTACTGAGCGCTTTTCATAATATGCATTCAAAGCCGATTCCAAAGCAACTTGACCTGTCGTCTCACTTTGGCTCACGCCCAAGAGCACTTGCTGTTTGGCCAAGTCTTGCCTCATTTGTCCTTCAAACATATCAGCAGACATGCCTTGAGCGGCCAACAAAGACTTGTAGCGCTCTACATCCAGAGTTCCATCAGGTTTCTTAAGTTGCGCAATGGCAGGGTTTTGACTTAAAGTTTGCGCCAAACGCTGATCACTCACCTGAAGATGCAAATGAGTGGCCGCAGCTTGCAGCACTCGATCACGAACCAAACGCTCAAGGCTTGCAAATTTAGCGATCGGAGAGTCAAAGAATTTGGCATCCAAATTGGGCATGGATGCCTTCATGCGGTCCACTTCAGATTGATGCACTCGGTCCCACTCGTTTTGATTGATCTTTTGTCCATCCACGGATGCGACAACCTGGCCATTGTCTAAAAATCTGTTGTAGCCATCAATGCCGAATAAAACAAAGGAGGGAAAAATAAGCAGAAACAACAAAATCTGCATTATTTTCGTGTGTTGACGGACAAAATCAAACATGCAACCTCGTACTATTGTGGTGTGAATAGAAAGCAAAAAAGGCGAACTGAGTTCGCCCTTGTGAGTGGTTGGTGGGTGCTGACGGGCTCGAACCGCCGACCTACGCCTTGTAAGGGCGCCGCTCTACCAACTGAGCTAAGCACCCAACCGGAAAACACAAATCAATTCAAAGCTTCTTTTAAAGCTTTACCTGGACGGAACTTTGGCACCTTTGCAGACTTGATTTTAATGGCTGCGCCTGTGCGTGGATTGCGTCCTGTGCGAGCAGCACGCTTGGTAACAGCAAAAGTACCAAAACCAACCAAAGATACAGTACCACCCTTTTTCAAGGTTGTCTTAACAGCACCAACTGTAGCATCTAGAGCCCTAGAAGCTGCAGCTTTAGAAATGTCAGCATGCTTTGCAATATGCTCAATCAATTCAGATTTGTTCACA
>CAIPII010000026.1 GCA_903865035.1 uncultured Burkholderiales bacterium
GCAAATGCAAAGGGTGAGGACATTGTCGTATGGCGAGATGAAAAGAGAGATCGTCCTTTGTTGACTTGGCATGGCTTGCGTCAACAAACCTTCAAACCACGTGGACAGCCCAATCGGTGTTTGTCTGACTTTGTGGCCCCCATGGGGTTTGAGGATCACGTGGGTCTTTTTGCGCTGACCACGGGTCTTGGGATGGAGAAAAAACTCGCGCAGTTTGAGCGCGAGCACGATGATTTCGGCTCCATCATGTTCAAAGCGCTGGCCGATCGATTGGCCGAGGCCTATGCGGAGTTCTTGCACCTTCAGGTGCGAACCCAATGGTGGGGCTATGCCAAGTCTGAGGAGTTGAGCGCACAAGACTTGATTGCTGAAAAATACGTAGGCATTCGCCCGGCCCCCGGCTATCCCGCTTGTCCAGATCACACCGTTAAAACGGAATTGCTCTCGGCATTGAGGGCACAAGACATTGGCCTAGAGCTCACCTCCAGTTTGGCCATGTCGCCAGCCTCGAGCGTGTGCGGGTTTTACCTCGCGAACCCAAATGCCCAATATTTCAATGTTGGGCCCATAGGCATGGACCAGGTTCAAGCGATGGCCGATCGCACAGGTGTTGACGCACAGGCGTGCGCACAATGGTTGGCTCCCAATCTGCAAGATTGAACCTTCAAAATAATACAAAAGAACTATCGAATTTAGCTGCACCATAAGGGTGCATGCCGAAAGATCGAAAATCAGACCAAGCTCGCGCACCAATCGAGTGCGTCTGTGTAAAGTTGGTGCATGCCCTTGGTGCAGAAATCTTGATTTTCTCCTTTTATTGCGATTTGCTGTGGTGGCATGGAGTGTGCAAAGGTAATGGGCAATACATTAAAGGAGTTTCTGATGCAATTTAAAAAAGTAATGATTTTGTCTTTGTTATTGAGCGGTTTGTCTGCCATGGCACAAACAGCCCCTGCAGCGGATGCTCCTGCAGCTGAGCCAGAAGACACATTGGCCTTCAACGCGGGCGTGGTGAGCGAGTACCGCTACCGCGGCATTGCACAAGGGGGCATGAAGCCTGCTGTGCAAGGTGGCGTTGATTACACCGATAAAACCGGTTTTTACGTGGGTTCATGGGCTTCATCGATCACTTGGATCAAAGATTCCGCCATGTCCAATCAGTCTGCCAAGGGTCCTGTGGAGTTGGACATTTACGGTGGATACCGTGGCAATTTGACCGATGACATCGCATTTGACTTTGGTGGACTGGAGTATGACTACGTTGGAAACAACTTGAGTACCCTCCCTGGTTTTGCCAACGCCAACACATTTGAAGTCTATTTGGCCCTCACCAAAGGCGCGTTCACTGCCAAGATCTCTGACAGCACAACGAACCTTTTCGGTACCGTCAACAGCAAGGGTTCACGCTATTTGGATTTGAGCTACACATTTGATTTGGAAGATGGCATGACATTGGTGCCACACATTGGTGACCAGTATGTGGCCAACAATGCGTTGAGCTATGACGACTACTCATTGACCTTCAACAAAGATTTTGGTGACGGAGTTGCACTGAGTGTTGCTGCAATTGGAACCAATTTCAAGACCCGCCATGGTGCTTACACATTGCCTGGTACAGGTGGCAAAGAGCTGAGCGGTTCAACATTGGTTCTGGGTCTGAAGAAGACGTTCTGATCCCCATTTTTTTTAAGGATTACAAATGAAACTGATAACGGCCATCATCAAACCCTTCAAGCTCGACGAAGTGCGTGAAGCATTGTCCGCCATTGGCGTACAAGGCATCACCGTGACCGAGGTCAAGGGTTTTGGAAGACAAAAAGGTCACACCGAGTTGTATCGTGGTGCAGAGTATGTGGTTGATTTTTTACCCAAAGTGAAAATTGAGGCCGCTGTTTCATCCGAGTTGCTTGAGCGCGCCATTGAAGCCATTGAGGCTTCTGCTCGCACGGGCAAAATTGGAGACGGAAAAATATTCGTTTATGACTTAGAGCAAGTGGTTCGCATTCGCACAGGCGAAACTGGCCAAGAGGCTCTTTAATAATTCAATCAGAGAAAGAAATACCATGAAAAAATTGTTCGCTTCCCTGGCGCTCGGATTGAGCATGCTGTTGGGCTGTGCACAGGTGATGGCAGATACTGCCGCTCCAGCACCAGCCCCTGCAGTCTCTGCGCCCGCCGCCGCTGCTGCTCCCGCAGCAGCCGATGCTGCCGCTGCCGCTCCTGCTCCTGTTCCCAACAAGGGCGACACAGCTTGGATGACGGTCTCCACTGTGCTCGTGATTTTGATGACCATCCCTGGCTTGGCTTTGTTTTACGGCGGCTTGGTTCGCTCCAAAAACATGCTCTCCGTGTTGATGCAAGTCTTTGTGGTGACCTCCCTCATTTATGTGCTTTGGCTCATTTATGGATACAGCGGAGCGTTCACGGCAGGCAATCCCTTCATAGGATCGTTTGACAAGATTTTCTTCTTTGGCATCACGCCTGACTCGGTTGCAGCCACTTTCAGCAAGGGTGTGGTCATTCCTGAGCTCACATTTGCAGCATTCCAAGCGACATTTGCCGCCATCACTTGTACCTTGATCGTGGGTTCATTTGCTGAGCGTGCGAAGTTCTCTGCTGTGTTGCTCTTTTGTGCGCTTTGGTTCACTTTCAGCTACATGCCAATCGCTCACATGGTTTGGTACTGGGACGGCCCCGATGCGATCACCGACGCCAAGACACTTGAGACCGTGACAGCCAACGCTGGATGGTTGTGGGCAAAAGGTGCATTGGACTTCGCAGGCGGAACTGTGGTTCACATCAACGCTGCCATGGCTGGTTTGGTCGGTGCTTACATGATTGGCAAGAGAACGGGTTACGGAAAAGAGTCCATGGCTCCTCACAGCTTGACATTGACCATGGTCGGTGCCGCATTGTTGTGGGTGGGTTGGTTCGGTTTCAACGCAGGCTCCAACTTGGAAGCCAACGGCATGGCCGCACTTGCATTCATGAACACATTGGTTGCGACTGCTGCTGCAACTTTGGCTTGGATTGCTGCTGAGGCACTCTCTAAAGGCAAGGCCTCCATGTTGGGCGCTGCATCTGGCGCAGTGGCTGGCTTGGTTGCCATCACACCAGCTTGCGGATTTGTGGGTCCTTTGGGAGCCATCGTGATCGGTACAGCTGCTGGTTTCGTGTGTTTGTGGGGCGTTACAGGTCTGAAGAGCATCCTTGGTGCCGATGACTCATTGGACGTGTTTGGTGTTCACGGCGTGGGTGGTATTTTGGGTGCTTTGCTCACCGGTGTCTTTGCTTCACCTTCTTTGGGTGGCGTTGGCATCTTTGACTACGTGGCCAACGCTGCAAGTCCTGATTACTCCATCGCTTCTCAAGTTTGGATCCAGCTCCAAGCCGTCCTCACCACCATCGTGTGGTCTGGCGTGGTGTCCTTGATTGCTTACAAAATCGTTGACCTCGTGTTGGGATTGCGTGTGAGCGAAGAAGAGGAAAGAGAAGGTTTAGACATCTCTTCACACGGCGAGTCTGCATACAACCGTTGATTTGAAGTGTCCCCAGTGCTAGCGATTAAAGATCACAACCACTGGGGTCGATTCAAGGTTTAACTGAGAAAAAGAAGAACATCGAAAAAGTTTCATGTCTAGTTCTTCAATGAACTTTCTAAGCCATCTGTCTCAAAAACAGATGGCTTTTTTTTAGCTCAAAGCTCTGTTCGAATAAAAAAAATCCCTTGCCGCAGGCAAGGGACAGGTGGATGAAAGTGGACGGAGGAAAAAGGCGAGGGGCACAAAGCCCCTAGGAACTAGACCTTAAAAGGGAATATCGTCGTCCATGTCATCAAACCCAGATTTGCCGGGATTGGCTGCGGCTTGAGGAGCGGCCCGTGGAGCACGAGGTGCATATTGAGTGGGTTCGTCGTGTGCGTTGCCCGCGCCACCTGAGGAGGGTTGACCCTCACGTCCGCCCAAGAGTTGGAGCTCGGTTGCGATGATGTCAACGGTGTTTTTCTCAA
>CAIPII010000027.1 GCA_903865035.1 uncultured Burkholderiales bacterium
AGGGGAGTCGCCAAGTTGGTCAAGGCACCGGATTTTGATTCCGGCATGCGAGGGTTCGAGTCCTTCCTCCCCTGCCATTTTTTATGTGGCATTGCTTTGGGTTTGCGTTGAATGGGAAATTTTTCCATGATGCGTAAACCCTTCATGCTTTATTGATCCCGGGCCAGCGGTCGTTTAACTCTCAAGCCTTACTATGTCCAATCCCAACAGTCCTGATTTCATGGTCTTCACGGGCAATGCCAACCCGGCCTTGGCACAAGACATTGCCAAGAACTTGGGCATTGAGCTGGGTGCAGCGACTGTGGGACGATTCTCGGACGGCGAAGTGACCGTGGAATTGCACCAAAACGTGCGCGCCAGAGACGTGTTTGTGGTGCAGTCAACTTGTGCACCCACCAACGAAAACTTGATGGAACTCTTGATCATGGTGGACGCTTTAAAGAGAGCGTCTGCTGAGAGGATCTCCGCTGTCATTCCTTACTTTGGCTACGCCAGACAAGACAGAAGACCGCGCTCCTCACGGGTGCCGATTTCCGCCAAAGTGGTGGCCAATTTGTTGCAAACGGTCGGGGTTGAGAGAGTGCTCACCATGGATTTGCATGCAGACCAGATTCAAGGTTTTTTTGACATTCCTGTGGACAACATTTACGCCTCTCCCGTGCTCTTGGGAGATCTCAGGCAAAAGAACTACGAGAACTTGATGGTGGTCTCCCCAGATGTGGGTGGCGTGGTTCGCGCTCGCGCTTTGGCCAAACAACTCAATTGCGACTTGGCCATCATCGACAAGCGCCGCCCCAAAGCCAACGTGTCTGAAGTGATGAATGTCATTGGTGACATTGAGGGCAGAAACTGCGTGATCATGGATGACATGATCGACACCGCAGGCACCTTGGTCAAAGCTGCGGAAGTGTTGAAAGACCGTGGCGCGCAAAAAGTTTACGCTTACTGTACACACCCCATTTTTTCAGGACCCGCCATTGAACGCATTGCCAAAGGCGATGCACTCGATGAAGTTGTGATCACCAACACCATTGCGCTGAGCCCTGAGGCCAAGCAATGCAAAAAAATACGCCAACTCTCTGTGGCTGAGCTGATTGCCGAGACCATTCAGCGCATCGCCAAGGGTGAGTCGGTCATGAGTTTGTTTTCAGATCAAGACCAACTTTTTTGATTCACATCTAAAAAGCGGGCTCTCATTTAGAGCTGAGAACACACACCCCCGAAGACAGTCGTTCAGTTCACTGGACAGCGTCTTTTTTTAAAAAATCGAGTCACACTGGTCGCGGTGGACTCAAGTGGAGTTGAAAACATGAAATTTGTAGCATTTGAACGCGCTAAAAATGGGACGGGTGCGAGCCGCCGTCTGCGCATCACAGGCCGCACACCTGGCATCGTTTACGGTGGCGAAGGTGAGCCTCAATTGATCGAACTCGATCACAACGCGTTGTGGCACGCCTTGAAAAAGGAAGCCTTTCACGCAACCGTTTTGGACATGGAACTCAATGGCAAAGAGAGCAAAGTGCTCCTGCGCGACGTTCAGTACCACCCTTACAAACAAATGGCCATGCACGTTGACTTCCAGCGCGTGGATGCCACAACCAAGTTGCACATGAAAGTGCCACTGCACTACAGTGGTCAAGAAAACTCTCCCGCTGTCAAAGTTGATGCCTGTTTGATCAACTTGGTGATCACGGAATTGGAAGTGGCATGCTTGCCTGCAGATTTGCCTGAATTCATCAGCGTGGACTTGAGCCACCTGAAAAAAGGCGTGTCCTTGCACTTGAACGACATCACATTGCCCTCTGGCGTGAAACCCGTCACACACGGCAAGGTCAACCCTGTGTTGGTCTCTGTGGTGGCCGTGGCTGCTGAAGCTGAAGCCGCTCCTGCTGCACCCGCACCTGCTGCGAAGAAATAATTTTTTCTCGCAAGCCTATGTGCGAAACGGCCCCTCGGGGCCGTTTTTCGTTTCTGGGCTCACTCGCCAAAGGCGCTTAAAATCTCCCACACCATGATTAAACTTTTTGTAGGCTTGGGCAACCCGGGCGCCGAATACGAACAGACCCGCCACAACGCGGGCTTTTGGTGGATCGATCAACTCGCGGACCAACTCAAGGTGAACTTGAAGCTTGAAAAAAGCTACAAGGGTTTGGTGGGCAAGACCGTGCACGAAGGCCAAACCATTTGGCTCCTTGAGCCCCAAACGTTCATGAACGCATCTGGCCAATCGGTGGCTCAACTGGCAAAGTTTTTCAAAATCAAACCCGAAGAGATCTTGGTGGTTCACGATGAGCTTGACATCGTGCCTGGACAAGCCAAGCTCAAACTTGGTGGAGGACATGCTGGACACAACGGATTGAGAGACATCCACGCCCAACTCGGAAGCGATCAGTACTGGCGACTGAGGGTGGGCATCGGACACCCAGGCGTCAAATCCGAGGTCTTGCACTGGGTGCTTAAAAAACCCTCCCCCGAACATCAAACGGCCATTGACGAGTGCATTGCAAGAACGCTCAAAGCCTATGCAAGTCTATGCGAAGGCGACACCACGCAAGCCACATTGGTGATCCACACCTCCAAGCCCCCTCGTCCCAAACCCCCTCGAGCAGAGACGAGCGCACTCAAAGCTCAAGCCATGCCCTCAGACTCAAGCACCACCTCAGTCGAAACTCAAAGCGCCAAAACCCAAAACATCAAAAGCACTTAAGGCTTCGTTTGCAAGAGGGCCATCAAGCCTTGGTACTTTTGGAGCAACTGCTCTTGGCTCTCCACGTGATCGGGGTGCTTGGGGATACAGTCCACGGGACAGACTTGAACACACTGAGGCTCATCGAAATGACCCACACACTCGGTGCATTTTGAAGGGTCTATCTCATAGATCTCTTGGCCAAAGTAGATGGCCTGATTCGGACACTCGGGCTCACACACATCGCAGTTGATGCATTGCGTGGTGATGGTCAAAGCCATGTCTGATTCACCCTCATTTCGCTTGGTGCTTGGCCAAAAGCGCTTCGTTCACGCTTTGAGAAACCCACGCGCTCACATCCCCCTTCAAAGCAGATATTTCACGAATGAGCGTTGAAGACAAGGACTGCAAATGAGCCTGGGGTGACATGAAAATGGTGTCCAAGGAAGGCGCCAAGAGCTTGTTCATTCCACTCAACTGAACTTCAAAATCATAGTCCGTCACAGAGCGCACGCCCCTGATCATGACCGTGGCGCCATGGCTCAAGGCACAATCTTTGACCAATCCATCAAAGGCGATCACGCTCACATTGGGACAGTCTTTCAAAGAGGCTTGTACCAAGCTCACACGTTCTTGCACATCAAAGAGCGTTTTCTTGTGGTGCGCCTGAGCCACCGCGACAATCACGTGGGAAAAAAGACGGCAACTGCGTCTCACAATGTCCTCATGTCCTAGGGTCATTGGATCAAAGGTGCCCGGATAGATGGCTGTGACAGACAAAGACATGGTGAGGGGTCCTTCTTTAGGATGATTTCTTAACGATCAAATGCGCGTGCACTGTACCCGCCTTCATGGTCTTGTGAACCTCAAGTCCCAAATCCTGCAAAGCCTCATTGTCCCAAGGCTTTGGAGACTCCAAATAAATCAAGCCCTCAGGCTTCAAGGGGCCCACACTCGCGCTCAAAGCGGATGACCACAAGTCTAGCTCAAAGGGAGGATCGATCAAAATCAAATCAATGCTATGGCTGGGCATGACGCGAAGTGCAGAAACGCCGTCGCCTTTTTTCACACGCACTTGGCTTGCGTGAAATTTCTCCACCTGGCGCGACATGTTTTCACACAATTTGGCTTGGGTCTCAAAGAGATGCACCATCTGTGCACCCCTTGAGGCGCACTCAAGACCCAAAACACCTGTGCCCGCAAAGACATCCACACAGACCCACCCTTCAAGCTCAGCGCCTAGCCAATTGAACAAAGTCTCTCTGACTCGGTCCGGCGTGGGCCTGAGCCCAGGCAGATCGGGAACGCTTAATTTGCTCCTCTTCCACTGCCCGCCAATGATCCTGACCTCACCGGGCCTCAAGGCGCACCACCCACCACCACCGTGACCCAGTGTTTGGGATCCAACACGGATCGAAAGGCTTGGTTGATGTCATCCAAGCTCACACGCTCGACTTGCTCGCTCCAAGTCTGCAAATAATCCAAAGGCAAGTGATTCCAAGCGATGTTGGCCACGTTGTCGAGCAGTTTTTTGTTGCTGTCAATTCTGAGCGCAAAGCCCCCGATCAAATTGTCCTTGGCCGCTTTAAGCTCTTCAGCAGTGGGACCATCTTGCAAAAATTCACTGACCACTTGGTGGACCACATCGATCGCTTGATTGGCTTGATCGGCCCTTGTTTGAAGGCCAAGGGTGAATGGACCTGCTTGCATTTGGGGGGCGAAGTAGCTGTAAACGCTGTAGCTCAAGCCCCGCTTTTCTCGAACCTGTTCGGTCAAGCGCGAGACAAATCCGCCTCCACCCAAAATGTAATTGCCAACCAAGAGTGGGAAATAACGCTCGTCGCTTCTGGGCACACCGGGTTGCCCCATCAAGACATGTGCTTGTGCGCTTTTGAAGGGAACTCGCAACTCCTCGCCCTGCACCAAAGGCTTGACCGCAGCCAGGCTCGGCCAGACCTGTTGGGAGGGATCTGAACAACGCTTGGGCTGGGGCAGCTCAGAGAGCAAGCCCTTGGCAATGTCCACGGCCTGCTTGGCATTCACATCCCCCACCAAGCTCACCACTGCATGACAGGTGTTGAAATACACGCGGTGAAACTGCTCCAAATCTCGCACTTCAATGGCCGCCACACTTTTCTCACTTGGAATGGCGCCATAAGGATGGGTGCCCATCACGTGAGATCTAAAGAGCTTGCCGGCAATAGAGGCGGGTTGGGTCTCACTCTCTTTGATGGAGGAGATGAAAGAGGAGCGCTCTCGCTTCCAAATGGTCGCATCAAAGGCTGGCATTGCAATCTCTTTTGCCGCCAATTCAATGGCTTTGGAGAGCAACTCTGCATTGACCAAACTTCTTATCGTGATGCTCAAGCGGTCTTGTGCAGCGCTGGCTGCAAAACCTGCACCCAGCTCAGCCCAAGCCTCACCAAGCTGGTTTTCATCCAAGGCTTTGATGGCTCCTTTGCCTTTCACGCCTTTGGAGAGCATCAAAGCCGCGCTGCTGGCCAGACCCGATTTGTTTTGTGGATCAAGCCTGGAGCCTGCATCAAAATCGATTTGAATGTCCACCATGGGCAAAGCGTGGCTTTGCACCCAATAGACCTCAAAGCTGTCGTTGATGCGAGCGTGTTCAATGGGAAGAGCGGCTTGCGAACCAAGGGCGCATAGCAAAGCTGCAAATGACAGCAAGGTTTTGAAGCAAGCTCCCAAAGGGTTTGCGTTTGAATTCAAAAAGTGAGAGGTTTTCATCTGATCGTGTCTCCCATTTTCTTGGCAGCTTGTTGTCTCTTGAGGGTTTCAGCA
>CAIPII010000028.1 GCA_903865035.1 uncultured Burkholderiales bacterium
ACGAATGCGGCTGTAGCTCAGTGGATAGAGTATTGGCCTCCGAAGCCAAGGGTCGTGGGTTCGATCCCCGCCAGCCGCACCATTGCAAAGGGGTCCATACCGGACACATGGTTTACAGATCGTACCGATCACATACTTAACAGTTTAGGCCCAAAGGGATTCTCGACGGGTTCTACTCTACGGAAACAGAGGCCAAATTTTTCTGAATGGCAATTCGTAAAGCTGATTTGCCATGGGGGCGCCACTTTAGGGAATTAAGCTGTCACTGGGTTTAGGCTGCAATTCTAGATTTGGTTGAAATGATCCTTCCATTGATGATCTTTTTCTAAGCGACTTTGATCGATTTATTTTCTTCTTTGATTTCACCAGCAATGAATCATCAAAAGTTTAACCACCTTCAATCTAAGACTTATAAAAAGCCAAGATAACACTGCAACAAGCCAAAGCCAGTGCCAATTTCTGTATGACAAAAGTTACTAAAGACAAAAAATAAGTCTTGCACACCCCTGCGTACAAATTTCATCAAACTCATGCCCAAAATTCGTTCAGATCCTTAAGTAGCAAGTAATGTGCAAAAATAGAAACTCAAAAGTTTTGGTTAAGTGATTAAAAAACAACTTATAGGTGTTTAATTAATTGAAATTATATAATCTATAGGTTATTATTTAAATAGTAAAACGTTACCTATAGGTACCTATGGACAAGCAATTCCGTGATCTTCAGCTCCAGCAAATGGACGCTCTTCTTGAGGCTTGGAGAGGGTCGCAATTGAGCGCGCGTCCCAGGTCTGGATGGGTACGAGCCATTCGTGAGGCCATGGGCATGTCTGCTGCAGCCTTTGCGCGACGCCTAGGAATGACGCCTGTTGGTGTTCGAAAACTGGAAAGCTCAGAAGCGTCAGACACCATCACTTTGGCAAGCCTACGTAAGTTGGCACAGGCCTTGGATTGTGAGCTGCGATATGCATTGGTACCTCGAACGAGCTTGCTGCAGCAGGTGAAAGACAGAGCGGAAAGGGTTGCACGTGAGCGTTTAAGCCCAATCGCACATTCAATGGCGCTGGAGGACCAAGCAGTCCAAGTGCTACAGAATAAGCTTCAGCTTGAGTTGGCCATCAAAGATTTGATCGAAGGTTCGCGTCGCGAGCTCTGGTGATGTGTTGTACATGAAATTTCAATACGCACCTGGAGCAACTCCTCTCGACCCCGATGAAGCGGCAGGCCTGGTGCCGACGCACATTACTACCCAAGGTGATCTAAATGCCTGGGAGCAGGCCAACATCACTCAGGGGGACCGCTGGGCTATGCGTCAAAAAAAAAGAGACCTACTGGACGAGGCATTCATTCGCGAATTGCATCTCCAGATGTTTGATAAGACCTGGCAGTGGGCGGGAACATTTCGCCACAGCAATAAAAACATTGGAGTGGATTGGACGCAGGTGGCGGTGAGATTGCGAAACTTGCTGGACAATTCAAAATATCAAATCGAGAACCAAGTTTTCGATTTCGATGAGTTGGCAGTGAGGTTTCACCATCAGCTGGTGTGGATTCATGCCTTCCCTAACGGGAACGGACGCCATGCACGCTTGATGGCAGATTTGTTGGCAATGCGTCTTGGCCGACCGCGACTGACATGGGGCGCAGGTGAGGCCACCATCACCTCGGTAGGGGTGCTTCGAGATCAATACCTGGCAGCTTTGCGATTAGCCGATCAGGGGGAGTTCAAAGATTTGATTGCGTTTGCTCGGAGTTGACGAAAGTGAGCTGTGTTTCTATCGAATTACAAAAATAGCCCCAAAAGCATTAAACCTTTAGGCTCAATGCTTTGGCGTAGAGCGCTTTTCGGGGTTGTGAGGTGATTTCAGCACTCAAGTCCACTGCGGTTTTGAGGGGCAATTCCTTCATCAAGAGTTCAAGAACTCTCGTGTCCAATGCCTCCTCGTTCGCGCTTTTTTCTATCGCATGAACTGTGAGCGCAAACTCTCCTCTTTGGTGTTGGGGATCGGCCTCCAACCAAGCGTGCAAATCACAAGCGTTGAGCGTGGTGATTTGTTCAAATTGTTTCGTCAACTCTCGTCCCACAGTGATCGCTCGCTCACCAAGGGCCTCTAGAGCACGTGCAGTGGCCAAAATTCGGTGAGGCGCTTCGAGCAAAATTTGAACACGTGCGTCCTTCGTCATGGCTTGCACTTGGGCGCTTCTCTCTTGGGCTTTGCTGGAGAGAAAGCCCACAAAAACGAAACCACCATTTTGATGGTCCTCGGCACCGCTCACCGAGAGCAAGGCCGTGATGCTGGATACGCCTGGAATGGGGATCACCACGTGACCCGCCGCTCGCACGAGGCTCACCAATTTGGCTCCTGGATCACTCACCCCAGGGGTCCCCGCATCGCTCAGATAAGCGACCCGGGCACCTTTGGCCAGATGCTCCAGAGCTTGAGCGGCGCCCTGCGCCTCGTTGTGCTCATGAACCGAGAGCAGTTGCTGGCGATTGAATTCCAAGCCATAGGAGCGAAGAAGCGACTGGGTGTGGCGAGTGTCCTCGCACGCAATGAAGTCCATTTGTTGGAGCACGTGCAAGGCGCGAAGCGTGATGTCGGCCAAGTTGCCAATGGGGGACGCCACCACATACAAGGCACTGGACGGGAGGTTTTGGTGCCCAACAATGCTGCTGGAGATGCTCAATGCTGGGGTGTAGGGGTTGGTCATGTCGGGATCAATCAAGGGCGAGAATGGACCGAGGGGGTAAAAATCAAACGAACAATCCCCATCCAAGTGGTTCTGAGAAAACTAACAAAAGCACAGAACTGCGGACTCTGAGGTAAATGTCCGTATCCAGCCACAAGATCATAGCAGTAGTACACTCTAGGTCATGTTAGAACAACGAATCGAACAACAATTCATCGACAGCGCGGACTTGAAATACCAAGCCGCGCAGGTGCTCTCCAAACCGATCGCCAGCGCCATTCAGGCGCTCTTGGCGTGTGTCACCAGTGGGGGCAAGGTGCTCGTGTGTGGCAACGGGGGATCGGCTGCTGATGCGCAACATTTTGCGGCCGAGTTCGTCGGTCGCTTTGAGCGAGAGCGTCCAGAGTTGGGTGCCATTGCGCTCACCACGGACAGCTCCATTTTGACGGCCATTGGCAACGACTACGATTTCTCACAAATCTTTGCCAAACAAGTGCGCGCCTTGGGTCAGCCCGGAGACGTGCTCATGGCCATCTCCACGAGCGGCAACTCAGGCAACGTGTTGACCGCCATTGAGAGCGCACATCAGCGCGAGATGACGGTGATTGCACTCACTGGCAAAGGGGGAGGAAAGATGGGAGCTGCATTGCGTGAGACCGATGTGCACATCTGCGTGCCCCATGAAAAAACAGCCCGTATTCAAGAAGTTCACCTCTTGGTCTTGCACTGTTTGTGCGACGGCGTGGACACTCAGCTCTTAGGGGATCAGGAAAGCAACATATGAAAAACTTCAATACTCTTTATCTTCGTCGTCTCTCGTGTGTGGCTTTGATGGCGGGACTTTTGTCACTGCAGGCTTGTGCCCCCTTGTTGGTGGGTGGTTTTGTAGAAGGCACTTTGGTGGCCTCGGATCGACGCACCTCAGGCATTCAACTCGAGGACCAAGGCATTGAGATCAAAGCCAACAACCGAGTCAAAGATGCTTTGGGTGACAAGGCCCATGTGACCTTGTACAGCTACAACAGACAAGTGTTGGTTTTGGGTGAAGTGGCCAATGAGCGAGATGCCCAATACGCCATTCAAGTGGTCTCTCAAGTGGAGAACGTGAAGTCGGTGGTCAATGAGCTCAAAGTGGCTCCATTTGCCTCCTTTTCTGCCAAAACACAAGACTTGTATTTGGCCTCCAAGGTGAAAGCCAATTTGGTGGACACGAAAAACATTTACGCCACCGCCTTCAAAGTGGTGGCCTACCAAGGAACGGTCTATTTGATGGGTCGCGTGACGCAACGAGAGGCCGACATCGCCACGCAAGTGGCTCGCAACGCAAGTGGCGTGAGCAAAGTGGTCAAAGTCTTTGAGATCTTGAGCGAGGAAGAGCTCAAGTCCTTGATGTCCACACCCGTCAAAGCGCCAAGTCTGGGCTCAAAGTAAGCCCCAGGGCAGGGGCAACACTCAAACAGAGCCCCTCTTTATTTCAATCGCTTGATGAGACTTGAGGTGTCAAACCGATTGCCGCCCATTTGCTGGACATCGGCGTAGAACTGATCGACCAAAGCGGTGACTGGCAGGCGAGCGCCATTCCTTTTGGCTTCGTCCAAAACGATCCCCAAATCTTTTCTCATCCAGTCCACGGCAAACCCAAAATCGAATTTGTCCTCAACCATGGTGCGCCCGCGGTTGTCCATTTGCCAGCTTTGTGCAGCTCCTTTGCCAATCACATCGAGCACCAAGTTCATGTCCAAGTTGGCGCGCATGCCAAAGGCCACGGCTTCAGATAGACCTTGGACCAAGCCAGCGATGCAAATTTGATTGACCATTTTGGTGAGCTGACCGCTCCCTGAGGATCCCATCAAGGTGAAGGCTTTGGAGAAGGCCATGCCAATGGGTTTGACTTTCTCAAAGGGCGTCGACTCTCCACCGCACATGACAGTCAATTGACCGGCTTGTGCGCCACCTTGACCCCCAGAGACGGGTGCGTCGATGAAGTCGATGCCAAGTGATTTGGCGTGGGCAAAAATCTCACGCGCCACTTCAGCAGAAGCGGTGGTGTGATCCACCAAGATGGCGCCCGCCTTCATGCCACTCAACGCTCCCTCATGTTCGTCGGAGCCCAAGATCACAGATCTCAAATCGTGATCATTGCCCACGCAACAAAACACAATCTCTGAGCCCTGTGCAGCCTCTTTGGGCGTGGGTGCCATGTGAACGCGTTGGGTGTGTGCAAATTCTTTCAAGAACGCTTCGCTCTTAGAAGTGGTTCGGTTGTAGACACAGACCTCATGACCAGCCAAGACCAGGTGTGCAGCCATGGGGTAGCCCATCACGCCCAGCCCCAAAAAGGAAACACGGGCTTGGGTCGCGGGTGCGTAGGTTTTGTCTTGAACGCTGCTCATGGGGAATGCCTTAAAAGTGATGTTGAATGGAGGATATCCAAGGATGACTTCAATTTTAATCGCAAGCCCATTGATGCAGCTTGCAGCCAAGGTGATTCAATTCGAGCTATAGTTTGCGTGTGAACAATAAAGCGGAATTGATCAAGCATTGGACCAGCGTATTGGAGCGCATTCGCGCGGCCGAAATCGCGCACTCACGCCCAAGGGGTTCGGTGAAATTGTTGGCGGTCTCCAAAACCTTTCCCTTTGAAGACATTGAAACACTGGCC
>CAIPII010000029.1 GCA_903865035.1 uncultured Burkholderiales bacterium
CTCTCACAATCCCAATGATGCAAATCCTTTACACACCGACCCAGAGAGAATCAAATGGCTGACATATTGCAAACCATCACGGCCAAAAAGCACGAAGAAGTGGCTGCGGCCAAAGCTCAAAAGCCCTTCGATCAAGTGCGTATGGACGCGCTCAGTCGCCCCTTGTCCAGAGACTTCCTTCGCGCTTTGCAAGCCAAGATCGAGGCAGGGTTGTCTGGCGTGATTGCGGAAATCAAAAAAGCCAGCCCTTCCAAGGGTTTGCTCAGAGACCCGTTTGAACCCGCTGACATTGCACAAAGTTACGAGAGTGCGGGCGCTGCATGTTTGTCGGTGCTCACCGATGTGGATTTCTTCCAGGGCAGTGTCGACTATTTGAAGCAAGCCCGAGCATCGTGCAATTTGCCCGTCCTCAGAAAAGACTTCATCGTCGACCCCTACCAAGTCTATGAATCAAGGGCCATGGGCGCGGACTGCATTTTGTTGATCGCAGCCTGTTTGGACGATGCCCAAATGGCGGAGTTCGAGCGCTTGGCGATTGGACTTGGCATGAACGTGCTCGTTGAAGTCCATGACGAGAAAGAGATGGAGCGTGCCTTGAAGCTAAGAACACCGCTCTTGGGGGTCAACAACCGAAACCTCAAAACCTTTGAGGTCGACTTGAACACCACGATCCGATTGAAAGAAATGGCGCCCAAAGACAAACTCTTGGTGACCGAGAGTGGCATCTCCACACCAGAGGATGTGGCCCACATGCGAGAAGGTGGCATTGGCGCCTTCTTGGTGGGAGAGGCTTTTATGCGGGTCCCGGATCCTGGAGAAGGCATTCGCCATTTGTTTGGCGATTTGGGATCCTTGAAGCTTCACAAACACTAAAGTCTCGGGCTTCAAGCGTTGTGAGAGAAGATCTGTTTGAAGAGGACGATGAGAGGGCTTGTCTGAGCCTTGCCCATTGGCCTTTCGATGCAGAACATTTGGACCGACTCAAGCCCACTTGGAGGACCTTGGTTCAAACCTTTTTAGTGTCCCCTGAAGGGCAAGGTTTGGAGCAATTCTTGAGGCAAGAGACCCTGGCTTCTAAGAAGATCTATCCACCGCAACCGCTCAGGCTCTTGGAGCTTTTGGATCCAGAGAACGCTCACGTGGTGATCTTGGGTCAGGACCCTTATCACGGCAAGTCTCAAGCGGAGGGCTTGGCGTTTTCTGTCGCCAAGGGGGTGAGAACGCCGCCCTCCTTGCTCAACATTTTCAAAGAGCTGGAAAGAGACTTGAATCAACCCAGACCCCAAACTTTTGATGCGTCTTTGATGCCTTGGGTCCAGAGGGGCGTTTTTTTACTCAACCATGTTTTGAGTGTGGAAGAAGGTCAGGCAGCGAGTCACATTTCTCGCGGTTGGGAGGGGCTCACCAACGCCATCCTTACCCAACTGATCCGCCAAGCGGGTCCTCGGGTTTTCATGCTGTGGGGCGCTCAGGCGCAAAAACAATTTTCTGCGTTGATGGCTTTGCAACCTCGAGGGGTTCAAGAGGAACCCAATCGATTGGTCTTGCTGGCCAATCACCCCTCTCCCTTGTCTGCATTGAGAGGAGATGCGCCCTTCATGGGGTGTGGTCATTTTTCAAAAGCACAAAATTGGTTGAAGGACAGGGGGGTGAGTCTCTCATGGTCCCTTCAAGTTTGATGGTGTGAAGGTGGGGTGAGCAAAACAAGCTCAATGGCAACCCTTTAAAAGGTCAAAAGGATTTTTTTGCTTGAAACTGTGTGTAATTTAGCTTGATCAAGTCAAAAAATACAAAGACTTGTGCTATATTACGAGGTTCGCCGGAGGGGTGCCCGAGTGGCTAAAGGGGGCAGACTGTAAATCTGTTGGCTTACGCCTACACTGGTTCGAATCCAGTCCCCTCCACCAGCGAAACGCGTGAAAGCGCATTGTTTCAGATTGCAAACAGGGATCAAACCCGCTTGGAAGTTTTGCCTCCAAGGTTTGTTGGTCTGTCTCGTGCGGGAGTAGTTCAATGGTAGAACCTTAGCCTTCCAAGCTAATGACACGGGTTCGATTCCCGTTTCCCGCTCCAGTGCTTTTGGGTGCAGAAGAGCAAAGGGTTTAGGCCCATGTGGCTCAGTGGTAGAGCACTCCCTTGGTAAGGGAGAGGTCGCGGGTCCGATTCCCGCCATGGGCACCAGGTTTTTTTAGGCGTGCTTTGGCACATCAGTTTAATTTGAGTATTTTTTCGGAGTCGAAAAATGGCAAAAGGTAAATTCGAACGGACCAAGCCTCACGTGAACGTGGGCACAATTGGCCACGTTGACCACGGCAAGACGACGCTCACAGCGGCGATCACAACGGTGTTATCCATCA
>CAIPII010000030.1 GCA_903865035.1 uncultured Burkholderiales bacterium
TCGACTTGCATGTGTAAAGCATTCCGCCAGCGTTCAATCTGAGCCAGGATCAAACTCTACAGTACGATCTTTTATGTTTTTTGTCTCTTTCGAGACCACTCAAAAAATTGGAATTGAAGTGAACTTCACTTCTATCTTATGAGCGTTTTAAGTCTTGCGACTTGGTTACTAGAACCATGGCAATCGCCTTAAAACGCCCACGCTTATCGGCTGTAAGTTTTTAATGAACCTTTGAAAAACACCGTCGATGCAGTTGCTTTTCTTTTTCTCAACTCTTTCTGAGTCGAGCCCTCGATTATGACACTGTTTTTAATAACCTGTCAACATTTTTTTCGAAGCTTTGCTGAAATTGTTTGATCTTTTTAAGACCACCCTTTTTCAGCGCAGCCTTAGATTGTAAAACAGTTTTTCCATGTTGGTCAACCCCTTTGAGAAAAAATTCTATGGAACAACATTCTTCAATGGCTCGGAGCATCTCCTTCAAGCCTGTTCTGTCCCCTTGCAATACCCTTTCATGCACCCTGCCCATTTATATTGCTGTGCAATATTTAAACGCGTTGATAATAGTCACATGTCACTCATACAACTTCAAAACGCACAACTTGCATTCGGCCACGTACCGCTTTTAAACCACGTGGATTTTTCCCTGGAGACGCAAGAGCGTGTTGGCCTCATCGGGCGCAACGGCACGGGCAAGTCCTCCATGCTCAAAATTTTGGCGGGTCTTGAGCTGCCTGATGACGGACAAATTCAAATGCAACAAAACATTGCATTGGCTTATGTACCCCAAGAGCCCATTTTGAATCCCGAGCACACCATCTTTGAATCCGTGAGCGATGCCTTGAGCGATCTCATCGCTTTGGTTGATCAGTACTCCATGGGAGAAGGCGATCTTGATGCATTGCAAAATGAAATTGAACTGAGAGACGCTTGGAACTGGCAACAACGCGTGGATGAAACCCTTGAGCGACTCAAGCTCAACCCTGCGCAAACCATTGGAAACCTCTCAGGCGGACAATCCAAGCGCGTTGCCCTCGCGCGTGCGCTGGTCAAAGCACCCGATGTACTGCTCCTTGATGAGCCCACGAACCACTTGGACATCGACTCCATCGTTTGGCTCGAGGAGTTGCTCTTGAGCTTCAAAGGCAGTGTGGTTGCCATCACCCATGACCGCGCCTTTTTGGACCGCGTGGCCACCCGCATTTTGGAATTGGACCGAGGGCGCCTTTGGTCGTACCCGGGTAATTTTGCCCAATACGTCATCCTCAAAGAAGAGCAACTCCTCCAAGAGTCTGTGATTCAAGCCAAATCGGATAAATTGCTTGCGCAAGAGGAGATTTGGATCAGAAAGGGCGTAGAGGCGCGTCGCACTCGCAGTCAAAGCCGCATCGCTCGCTTGGAGGTTTTGCGTGCTCAGCGTCAATCCAGACGTGAGGTTGTGGGACAAGTCAAACTTGAAATTGACAAAGGTGCGCCAAGCGGCAAACTGGTCGCTGAGCTCGAGCAAGTCTGCAAATCTTTCTCCCAAGAGGGGCAACCCGACAAACTCATCGTTCGCGACTTCACGGCCACGGTGTTGAGGGGTGACAAAATTGGTCTGATCGGCCCCAACGGTGCAGGAAAAACCACACTTTTAAAACTCATTTTGGGCGAACTTCAAGCCGACAGTGGAAAAATCCGACAGGGATCGAATCTGTCCATCGCTTATTTTGATCAGCTGCGAGAGAACTTGGATTTGGAGGCCACTTTGGAGGACTTCATCAGCCCTGGGAGCGAGTGGATCGAAATCGGCCAACAAAGAAAACACGTCAAAAGCTATCTCACCGATTTCTTGTTTTCTCCAGCAAGGGCCTCCTCGCCCGTCAAAAGTCTCTCCGGCGGCGAGCGCAATCGACTCTTGTTGGCGCGACTCTTTGCACGCCCAGCCAACGTATTGGTTTTGGACGAACCCACCAACGATTTGGACATTGACACCCTAGAGTTGCTCGAGGAATTGATCCAAAACTACGACGGCACCGTCTTCATCGTGAGCCACGACCGCGCTTTCATTGACCAAGTCGTCACCAGTACCTTGGTCTTTGAGGGAAACGGCTTTTGGCGCGAATACGAAGGCGGTGTACAAGACTGGCTCACGCAGTCAGAAAGAGCCAAGACCTTGGCCAAAAATGCACCTTCGCAACCCAACTCCTCTGCCACACCCAAAACCGCTCCAGTGGTGAGCGTGGTGGCAGACAAAACCACCAAGACCGCACGCAAACTCTCATACAAAGAGCAACGAGAGCTCGATGCCTTGCCGCAAGAAATCGAAGCACTAGAGGCTCAGCAAAAGATTTTGAACGATTCCCTGAGCAATCCTAGCCTTTATCAAAACGATCCCGCCAAAGCCAGCGAGTGGCACCAAGAATTGGTGAAGATTGATGAAAAGCTCACGCAATGCCTAGAGAGGTGGGAGAGTTTGAGCGCTAAGGTTTGAGTTCGCTCAAGGGCAAATCAGAAATTTCTTTGATCAAAAGGCTCAGTTGCTTGGATGCCGTCTCTTTGAGTCGACGACCTTTCTCGGCTGAGGCTTGCGCCAAATCACCGGCAGCCCCCTCTGGGTTGTAATCTTGCATGAGCCAGCCCATCTTGGCGCTGCCTGGATGTCCAAGCACTGGGTATTTTTGAGAACGCTCTTGCTGCTCGGAGCGGTAATGCTTGAACCGGTCCACCCTCACCCATTCTGGGTGGAGGTGGAGCATGAGCGAGGTCTCAATGGCACCCCCGTGTATGCCAAAGCGATGTTCCTCGGGCGTGAACATCTCCATCACCTCGGTGTCCAGGGGCAAATTGAACCAACTCGAGCTGTAAACCATCAAGCCATGCAAAGCTCTGAGTTCACGCGCAGCCACCTCCATCAGCGCTGAGTTGCCGCCATGGGCGTTGAAAAACAACAGCTTTCTCACACCCGATTCAGCCACCCTTTTTCCCGTTTCGCCCAACAAGCGCAGCATTTGCTCAGGGGAGTGGCTCAGGGTTCCAGCAAAGGACGTGTGCTCCGTGCTCAAACCCACCTCCAAGGTGGGCAAGACCAAGACGGGCGTGGAAACACCCAAAATGGACAAGGCTGCACTCACCAACGCATTGGCAATGCTGGTGTCCACACAGAGCGGTAAATGAGGACCATGCTGCTCTGTCGCACCCAAAGGCAACAAAGCCACGGTGCTTGACGAGTCCAAGAGCGCAAAGTCTCTTGTGTTCATCTGAGACCAAAATTGTGGTGTGAACGTCATGGTTGCTGTGGCACTTTCAAAACAAAAAGGACTCAAATCCAATGGGGTGCGCCTCTTGCATGAAGCTTTTTAAAGCACCCCAAAACTCTTGGTGATGACTCAATGATAAACCTCAACTCTCCCTTGGCGCCGAGCTCCTTCCAACACTCAGAGCCTCTTGAAAAGAGGGTAATATGAGCGTTTCATGCGCTTGTGTTTCTTACAAGTCGCACAAGAACCGACGGCACACCATCCATGAACCAAGCACCCCTGAACGACTCCTTTTTAAAGGCCTGTTTGCGCCAAGCCAGCGAACACACGCCCATTTGGCTCATGCGCCA